>NZ_JAJEQD010000015.1:0-53964 GCF_020687175.1 Veillonella fallax
AAAGCCAGCGCCTTTAGACGCTGGCCTAGTACTACGGGCTTATAGCCCGTGAGCAAACCACCCGTTTTACGGGTGGTTCTGATTATCTTATACATATCATCGTTTAATACTTGTGAACCGAATAGGTTTAGGATGTAAGACTATTTGATATGAAATAGATTTATATGATAAGGGTTATCTTTATAATTTATTATTTATATTGTATAATGAATATATAAGTTGTATAAAATTAATTAAAGAGAGGAGGGCCTATGGAGTTTTTAGTATGGATGGCTATAGGGATTGCCCTAATGGCTGTAGAACTTGTTGTTCCAGGTGGTATTTTGGGACTCATCGGTTATTGTACATTCCTTTGGGGTGTGTATGTAGCCCTTGGAGAAGGTACGGTGGCGCTATATGCCGTACTAGGATTAACAGCCTTGTTGATTGTCCTTATCATCGTGTTCTTTAATCACTTTGAAAAGACTTGGATAGGCAAATTGTTTACCTTAGGGCAACGATCTACGACAAAAGCTGGTTATGTATCTAATGATGTATTAGATGACTTAGTCGGTAAAGAAGGCGTAGCTCATACTACACTACGCCCTGCAGGTATTGCTAAAATTGATGGTAATTTGGTGGATGTTGTGACCGAAGGGGACTTCATCGATGCCGGTTCACCTATTGTGGTGCTTCGTGTTGTGGGCGGCCGCAATATAGTTAGAAAGCGCGATTAAGCTTTCACCACATCGTCGTATATAATGGAGGTTATTATGGATGTAGGTATTTTAATCTTGATTCCCATTCTACTGATTGGGATTATGGTGTTCTTGTATGTTGTGCCATTAGGCCTTTGGGTATCTGCTCTTGCAGCAGGCGTTAATGTTGGTATCTTTACACTCGTAGGTATGCGCTTACGTCGTGTAAATCCATCTCAAATTGTAATGCCTTTGATTAAAGCCAATAAAGCAGGTCTTGATGTTAATGTAAATCAGCTTGAAGCACATTACCTTGCAGGTGGTGACGTTGACCGCGTTGTAGATGCTTTGATCGCCGCTGAACGCGCATCTATTCCTTTGACATTCGAACGTTCTGCAGCTATCGATCTTGCAGGTCGTGATGTATTGGAAGCAGTTCAAATGTCCGTTAATCCTAAGGTGATTGAAACACCAATTATCTCTGCAGTAGCAAAAAATGGTATCGAACTCAAGGTTCGTGCTCGTGTAACTGTACGTGCTAATATTGACCGCCTCGTTGGTGGTGCTGGTGAAGCTACGATTATCGCCCGCGTTGGTGAAGGCATCGTAACAACTGTAGGTTCCTCTGAAGAGCATACAGACGTATTAGAAAATCCAGATCACATCTCTCGTACTGTATTGGGTAAAGGCCTTGATGCGGGTACTGCATTTGAAATCTTGTCCATTGATATTGCGGACGTAGACGTAGGACGTAACATCGGTGCTCAATTGCAAACTGACCAAGCGGAAGCGGATAAGAAAATCGCGCAAGCTCGCGCCGAAGAACGTCGTGCTATGGCTGTTGCGACAGAACAAGAAATGCGTGCTAAAACACAAGACATGCAAGCTAAGGTTGTGGAAGCACAAGCTGAAGTACCTAAAGCATTGGCAGAAGCTTTCAGAAATGGTAATCTTGGCGTTATGGATTACTACAATATGAATAATATTATTGCAGACACTAAAATGCGTGAAAATTTAGCAGATAGTGAATAGGAGTAGCTATGGACTCTATTTTGTCTTCTGTGCTATCCATCTTTTCGCATAACCCTATATTTGTGCTAGGTATCATCGCGTATATTGCTTTTTCCATTATAAAAAGCAAGAATACAGAAGAGTCTGATGAGTATGACAATAATGAAAGCTCAGGCCAGACTTGGGAGGATATGGAACGTGAATATGGTATCTCTATAGAGAAAAAGCCTGTAGAACCTTCGCCTGAGGACTTGTTGTATGATGATGATTTCTATCGAGAAATATTTAAAAATAGACCGATTGAAAATCAGCACCCTGAGGCTCCCTTAAGACCGAAGGGGGGAAGACTGTTTCAATATGATGATTCGGAGACATCTGAAAAACATGTTGAAGAGCATCCAAGTAATGATAAAGCTCAAACAGTTTTAGCTTCCGAGCATCATTACGATGAAGCGTCTACAACGCAACAAGGTACTCATGTTTCATCCAAGAAAACTTCAAGTAAATCAACTGGCTTTAGTACGAGTACAACTCGTTTAAGTAGAGAGTCTGTTACAGGGCCAACCTTAAGTGAACGATTGGCCGAATTCAAGCGAGATAAGGCTTCTAAAGAAGGAAAGGTACTCCTTGATACGAATATGGTAACGACTTCGCCAATCACTTCGACCAGTGTTCATACATCAAGTCATAAACGTATATCAAATCATGCTCTAAAAGAAGGCATGAAATGGTCTATTATCTTGAGTAAGCCTAAGGCTCTTGAACGCAGATATCGTTAAGTTGGGGTAGCCAATACGTTTATTAGTCATTAGAAAATATGGCTATCAAAATATTGGTCATAACGTCTACTGGATTATTGGTGATTCATGATCATCGTTATTCGGGGATAGATGTTGTATAGCAATTATAACGGCACATATCCTATGTGGTGCATATAATTACATATGGAAAGAGGTTCCTATTGGTCACCTATGTGACTATTAGGAACCTCTTTTTTATTGTCTTTTTTTGATGGAACTTTCACAATAATAGGGAAAGGAGTTCGTCTACAAGGAAAGGTGATAGTATGTATCGTAATGTGCGCGTTATACCTAAACAGTTACTGGAACAATTATATGTAGAGAAACAGTGGAGTGTTCGCGAGGTGGCAGAGTATTTTCAGTGTAGTGTAGATACTATTATGCGGCGTATGAAGGCATATGATATTGAGCGAAGACCGTTGAAGAAGGATATAAATATGGTTCATGTACAAGCTCTATATGAGTCAGGTAAGTGGTCATTACATTCTTTAGCGAAGCGTTATGATGTATCGATTACGACAATGGCAAGTCGGATGAAAGAATATGGACTAGCTTGTCAGCGTTCGACCAAGAATGTAGCTATCGATCCGGTGCGTATTTGTAGGGCCTATAAAAGTGGAAATACGTCAGACTCAATTGCACGCATGTATGGCATATCCCGATGGAAAGTACATCATGTATTGCGTCATATGGGAATGTGTACAACGCTTAAAGTAAAACCATCTCGAAAGGTGGACGAGATGGCTTACTTGTATATTCATCATCATATGAGTACGGATGATATAGGTTTAGCTTACGGTATACGAGGGTCAACAGTGGCCATGTATTTACGGGAGCAAGGTATAGAAATTCGTTCAAATATATTAGAATTAGACGAAAATAGGATAAAAAACTTACGTGCTCAAGGGTATGGTGTTGCCAAAATTGCACAGATGATGGGCTGCTCTGCTTCTGCCGTAAGAAAACGACTAGCCATGAAAAAATATATCTCTCCTTGATGTAGTGCGGTAGATACTATATACTTAAATTTATACAATGATGGGAGGAATATTATGCTTGAAATTATATCTGCTTTAATACCGTTTTTCTTACTTGGCATAGCGGCCGCTGGTTTATCCCGTGTATCTGGGGTGGCACTGTCGATGATCATAGTACCAACACTATTGATTTGGGGAGCTAACGCGATTGATGTTATCGCCTTTATGCTGCTATTTGTGGTGTACAACAACTTTACAATGGAGACACAAGACGTTCGATTAGATTATAAAGACCTTGTATTATTCCCTAAATGGCGCTTATGTATTCCATTTATTTTGAGTTTAGTTGCTGCGTTCTTTGTACCAGCTGCAGGGATTGCCATCTTTATGGCCTGCTTTGTCCTAGAATTGTTAGCTACTGTATACAAACGCATTCCAGAAAATAAACGACCTCGCTTGCATCGCGTTATTGTTACATCCGTTTTAAGTGCTGTTGTAACTGCTGTAGGTGCTTATGCGGGCCCTAAAATTCCTAGTGAATACTATTTCATCTGTGCTGGTTTAGCCATCTTAATTATTACGGGCTTTGCTTGGTACGTAGGCAACCATCGAGATGCCTTTAGAGGTGCATGGGAAACAATTTGGGCTGACTTCAATTTGTTCTTGGGTATGTTTGGTGTAGAAGCCTCTTATTATCCAGCAGCGCTTACACGTTCCATTCCAAATCCAATGGACCGCATGTTACCAATGATTACCGTAGTAGGTGGATACGCTGGTCTTATGGTGGTATTTGGTGTTTACAATATCTTCTCCATACCATCCTTGATTACCGCTATTGGTGCGGCTATTGGTATTCGTCTCTTTGGTATGTATGAGTTTCCACGTCATGGCAGCTTCTCCTTCTTAGCGATTGGTTTTGCTGTAGCTGCTGTTGTATGCTTGTATCTCGTATCTCCTACACCAGTAGGCTTTGATCATATTAATACATTAGTATCTCAACCAATCGGTCAATAAGGACTAGTAGTTTACTTATTTCTTTATCGTTTTATTAATATTTTTAGTGTTTTACCTAGTATCTAATAGAATTTAGTTTTGTGATATAGTTCATATATTATGCTGAAAGTTGAGTTCATACTAGATTGTGAAAGGGGTTGATGCTCTGTGGCAGAAACAATTGAAACGAGACCATTTCTACCGTTCTTACCAAAGAATACGACGGTGATGATGATGGGGACATTCCCACCAACTTCCGAAAAGCGATCTATGGAATTTCATTATCCTAACTTTCAAAATGACATGTGGCGCGTGTATGGCTTAGTATTCTTTGACGATAAGGAACACTTTAGAAAAGGGGAGGAAAAAGCCTTTGATGCGGATAAGATTAAAGCGTTCTTATCTGAAGTGGGGATTGCTTCGTGTCCTACTGTATTAAAAGCTATACGCGAAAAGGGGAATGCATCAGATGCATTTCTTAAGGTTGTTGAACCTGTACCGTTGGCAGAGGTATTGGACCAAATTCCAGACTGTAAACACATTGGTACCACAGGTGGTAAGGCCACAGAAATTTTGTTGAGCCTTTTACCAGAAAAGGTTAAATTACCTAAAACAGGGGAGACAATTCCTTTTGTGTTTAATGGTCGCGAATTGACGTTAACAAGATTACCATCTACATCTCGTGCGTATCCGTTGAGCCTTGCTAAAAAAGCTGAAGCTTATAAAAACTTCTTTAAGGCGTGTGGATTAAAAACGAAATAATATAGGTAGATATGTAGAGCATATAGATGTATCAGCTATATAGAAAAGTCATTAACTAATTATTTATAAATAACACCTTTGATCTTATATAGTATCTTTGGGGATACAATATAAATGATCAAAGGTGTTTTTATTATCAAAAATTAATGTGAATTATTAGAATAGAGATGCCTATATTATAATTGATTATACACATCTTGTTATAAATAAAAGTAATGAGGTGTATAACATTTTAATTCTTGATTTCTATAGTGAGAGGTTTATAATTAATCGTTGTCGCAAATGGTTGACAATAGTTTAAGAAAATGGAGTTGATATTATGGATAAGGCTAAAGAGGCCTTATGGACAAGATCCTTTGTCCTTGATACTTTGATTAATTTCTTAGTATTTTTGATTTATTACTTATTAATCGTTATTATTGCAGTAGTGGCAAAGGATAATCTTCATGCTACAGCAAGTCAAGCTGGCTTGGCCGTTGGTATTTATATTATTGGTACCGTTGTTGCTCGGTTGTTGGCGGGACGGTTCATTAGTATCTTGGGCTGTCGTAAGATGTTGTACCTTGGTTTGTTAATTTATTTGGTTTCAACAGCCATGTACTTCTATACACCTAATCTATTGATGCTCGATAGTGTTCGTTTCTTAAATGGTTTTGCATACGGTATTACCTCGACTGCTACAAGTACAATCGTAGCGGCTATTATTCCAATGTCACGCCGTGGTGAAGGGATTAACTACTATGGCTTGTCTACATCTCTTGCTGCTGCAGTAGGCCCATTCTTGGGGATTTTAATGCTACATAGCCTTGGTTATGACTTTATCATCGCATTCTGTGTTGCTCTTATCATCCTTTGTGGTATTGGTTCTGTTCTTATGAAGTTTGAGGAACCTAAGCTCGATATTGAATCTGAAGAACGTAAGGGCATTAGAATTTCCGATTATATTGAACCACGTATGAACTCTATTAGTCTTATTTCTGTACTAGTAGGTTTTGCATACTCTGGTGTTATCGGCTTTATGGCAGCCTATACAAAAGATTTAAATCTTATCTTAGCAGGCACATTCTTCTTCGTTGTGTATGCTGTAGTTATTACTATAACAAGACCATTACTTGGTATTGTGTTTGATATGAAAGGGGAAAACTTTGTTCTTTACCCTTGCTTCATATTCTTAGCGCTTGGTATTTTCTTATTATCCATCGCTCACTCTACATGGCTTATTCTCTTATCCGCTGTGTTTGTTGGCCTTGGTTACGGTACATTCATGTCAAACGGTCAAGCCGTAACTGTTAAAATTGTGCCGGTTCACCGTATTGGTGTTGCCACATCCACATACTTTATTGCCTTAGATATGGGGTTAGGTTTTGGTCCATACATCTTAGGTGCTATTAAAGAGGTAGTAGGCTATACAAGCATGTTCCATGTTACTGTTGTAGTAGCACTTCTTGCCTTCGTTGCGTACTATTTCTTATATGGTCGTTATGTAGGTACTGAAAAAGATCTTTCTTTGAAAGCTCGTGCTGAAGAAGAACAAATTAGAAATCGTAAACGCAATGGTAAACTTGCATAGAATGTAAGTTATTGCTGCTGGTGAATTCAGACTGGTTCTAGCATACCGACTTTACAACTAAATTAAAAGGACTATACGAGATATCTCGTATAGTCCTTTTTTGTTGTTAAGGTATCTTAGTATTCTATTGTGTTTTAGAATGCTAGTTTTGTATTTAAATATCCTTCAAATGGCATTTAGCAGTATAGGTATGAGTCGTTACATCGCAAGCTATTATTTCTCAATGTTTACGATATTTACAATAACTTCTACGGCTTTTTTCATGTCGTCAATACATGCAAACTCATGACGGCCATGTAGATTTTCTACGCCTGTAAAGATATTAGGAGTAGGGATACCCATGAAGGAAATTTTAGAACCGTCTGTACCACCGCGGATAGGGTCACAAATAGGAGTGATACCGGCTTTTTCCATAGCAGCTTTGGCTACGTCAACGCATTCCATATTGTCTTTAATGATATCATACATGTTGTAATATTGATCTTTTACAGATACTTCACATACTTCACGGCCGTAGATTTCATTTAATGTTTGACCAGCTTGTAAGAAGAATGCTTTTTTCGCTTCGAATAATTCTTTGTCATGGTCGCGGATGATGTAGTTCATTTTACCAGTATCTACTTGTGTTTCCATGCTCATAAGCATAAAGAAACCTTGACGACCACATGTGTGTTCAGGAACTGCAGCACCTGGTAATAGAGAATCGAATTGCATTGCTAATTTAGCACAGTTGATCATAATGCCCTTGGCAGTGCCTGTATGAACAGATACACCTTTGAGGGTTACTGTACCGCCTGCAGCATTGAATGTTTCGTATTCAAGTTGACCGAGGCTTTCACCATCGATAGTATAAGCAAAATCAACAGGGAATTCTTTGACATCAAAGTGATCGGCGCCAGTACCGATTTCTTCGTCTGGACCGAAAGCACACATGATTTTACCGTGCTTAATTTCTGGATGAGCTACGAGGTATGCAAGAGCTTCCATAATTTCACAGATACCAGCCTTGTCGTCGCCGCCGAGAAGGGTAAGACCATCTGTGACAACTAAGGATTTACCAATGTAATTCTTTAGATTAGGGAAATCTGCACGACGTGTGAAGATTTGATGTTCTTCGTTAAGGCAAATATCGCTGCCATCGTAATTTTCAACGATACGAGGCTTAACATTTTCTGCGTTGTAGTCTGCTGTATCCATGTGAGCGATGAAGCCGATAGCAGGTGCTTTTTCATCTGTATTAGCATTTAATGTGCCGATGACAAAACCATTTTCACGGTTGTAAATAACTTCATCTAAACCGATTGCTTTTAAATCCGGAACGAGCACATTAGTAGCAAAGTCTACTTGAGTTTGAGTACTAGGAATTGTTGTACTTTCCTCATTAGACCGTGTATTTATGCTTGTATAGCGTACAAAACGTTCGACCATTGATTCCATAATGAGCCTCCTCGTAAGTAAACATACGTGTTATACATACTGGTATACATACTGTATATAATAAAGATTCTTAATATACTTTCATTGTAGAACAGGGGCGGTGAAAATGCAAAATAAATATTTATGGATTGTGTGATATTTTATTCGCATAATGCATAGAAAAGCATTGAACCATATATAGTGCCGTGTTAGTATAAAGGTGAATAGTTATACGTTTGTACATTTTCTGTGAGGAGGTTTTACCATGTCGGACGAAACTCGTTCTATTCCGCCCGTAGAACCCGTATTGGATCCTAAGAAGGATTATGTAGAGATTAACTCATATGTAGTATTCTGGGGCCTATTCTATGCGGCAATTTTTACACTGGCTGTAGGTTATTTATGTTTGAAAATTGGTCAAACAGTAGATGCCTTTGCTCCAGTATCTGTACTTGCTATGGGTACAGCAGTTATTTTGAAACGGCAAAATGCTTTTGCCGAAACGGTTCACATTCAGGCTATCGCTAGTTCTAGTACAAACACATTAGCTGGTGCGATGTTCTTCTTGCCAGCTCTATACATTTGGAATGTTACAGATGTATCCTTCGTACAGATGGCGATTCCTATCATCCTTGGTGGCGTACTTGGTGTTCTATTATGCGTTATGTTCCGTCGCTACTTCGTTGAGGAAATGCACTATGTGTATCCGTTCCCAAGTGGTCGTGCTGCTGCTGAAGTACTAATGAGTAATGAAGGTAGCAAAGCGAAACTCATGCTTGGTTCTGGTCTTATCGCTCTTATATATGACTTTATTCTTAACAGCCTTGGCTGGTGGGAAGAGGTTATCCGTACTACTGCATTTAAATGGGGTTCTGCACTAGCAGATTCAACTAAATTAAATGCTGCTGTAGATACAGATGCTGCGTTGCTTGGCCTTGGTTACTTCACAGGCTTACGGTATGCAGCTATTATCGCAGCTGGTTCCTTCTTCTCTTGGTTCGTATGTATTCCAATCGTATACTATTTAGCTCCGGAACATATCATGCAAATCAATGGTCATGCAGTTCCACTTGCAGAAGCTCCAATTCGTAAAGTATTCTTAGACTATGTTCGCCATATTGGTATTGGTATGCTTGCTATGGCAGGTATCATCGGCTTGCTCAATATGTCCAAAGTAGTGGCTAGTGTTGTTAAAAATGCAGTGCTTGATATTTTCAGTTCTAAAACTGTAGATGTTAATTTGCTTCGTACACAACGCGACATACCTACATCTTGGATTGGCGCTGGCATCTTGTTATGTACAGTTCTATTCGCAGCATACTTCCACTTTATGTATGCTGAAAGCTTCGGTCAAACAATCGTAGCATTCTTAATCGTTCTTATCATGTCCTTCCTATTATCTGTAGTAGGTATTAGCTCCATCGCTTATACAGGTACAGAACCAGTATCTGGTATGACAATCTTCATGATTATCATCTCCGCTGTATGCTTAACAGCAGCAGGCATGACTGGTAAAGTAGGTATGATTGCAGTCCTCATGATGGCATCCTTCATTGGTACAACCATCGGTATGGCTGGTAACTTCATGTCTGAACTTAAAGTAGCGCACATGACAGGTGCTACACCTAAGAAAATGGAACAATGGCAAATCGTTGGTACCATTCTTTGTGCCGTACTTTCTGTCGGCGTTATGATCCTCTTAAACGATGCATATGGCTTCGTAGGGGACCATGCATTAAATGCTCCACAAGCGAATGCTATGGCTGCTATCATTGAGCCGATGATGACTGGCGGTAGTGCTCAATGGCCTCTATATATGGCTGGTGCATTATTCGCAATCATCTTGTGGATGGTAAAAGTTCCACCATTGGCATTTGCTCTTGGTACATACTTGCCAATGGAAATTAACACACCATTACTTATCGGTGGTTTGATTGCATACTTCGTACAAAACAGTACAAAAGATAAAGAATTGGCAGATCTTCGCTTCTCCAAAGGTAGCACAATTGCATCTGGTCTCGTAGCCGGTGGTGCTATTGGTTCTTTATTCAGTGCCGTACTTCGTATTGCCGGCATTGATGTATTCGCTCAAGACTGGGTTGAAACACCGGAAGCAACATACCTCAGTATCGTAATGTACTTGTTACTCTGTGTATTCTTGTACAAAGTGGCTATGTACGTAAAAGCTAAAAAAGCTAAATAATGTGAGTATGATAGCTTTTCAATGAAGTAAAAATGCTATCTATTCTATAAAATGCTAGGAATTCTCCACTCTGGGGATGACCGCCTTTACCGAGTTTAGACTACTTGGTAAGGGCGGTCTTTTTTATTTGTTTTAGTCTTATTACTATAGCTATGGATAATCTTTTTGATATAGCTAAAAGCTATGTTAATATAATACCTATTGATATAGTCGGATTAATTGACCCTAACTATATCGAATGTTATCATAATACTATAATACCTCTAGAGGTATTATTTTTATTATACTCATACTGTAGGTATAGATAGATTTATTCGTATATAGAAAGAAAGCTTTACAGATTATTGTAACGTTAGAGTAAGATTAATTATGAAATTTAAGAAAATAGCAGTTCTTTTAGGGGCTTTTACAATCGCTAGTAGTTTATTTATAGCAGGCTGTGGTAATACAGGTAGCACTCAAAAAGCATGGCGCGTTGGTACTGATGCAACCTATGCACCATTTGGTTTTAAAGATAAAGACAGTGGAAAATTAGCAGGTTTTGATATTGATATTATTAATGCCATTGCACAGGAAGAGGGCGTTGAAGCAGATGTTCAAAACTTGAACTTTGATGCACTTTTACCAGCACTACAAAGTAATACCATCGATATTGCTATTTCGGATATGACTATTTCCGAGGATCGTGCTAAGTCTGTAGACTTTAGTAAACCATACTATATTGCAGGTAATGGCCTTGTTGTAAATATCGATAACACGAATATCAATAGTTTTAAGGACTTAGAAGGAAAGCGTATCGGTGTATCCATTGGTTCTACTGGTGCGGAAATTGCTAGTAAGATTCCTAATGCCGATGTGCGCCAATTTAATCTCATCGTAGATGCATTCTTAGAATTACAAAATAGAGGTGTAGATGTAGTTATTAACGATACACCGGTCAACGAATATTATGTTAATAGTAAGGGCAAAGGTATCGCAAAGGTCACTGGAGAGGACTATGATGCGGCACCACTTGGTATTGCTGTGAAGAAAGGCAATACAGAGCTTCTTAATAAAGTTAACGATGGTTTGGCTAAGATTAAAGCCAATGGCAAATATGCAGAGATTTATAAAAAATGGTTTGGTAAAGAGCCACCTGCAGAGGATTTAAAATAGTTTGTAGATAGAACCTAAGCGTATTATTTGTTATAATACGTTTAGTAAACCTCAAATGATATGAGGTAGTATAGAATGGGTGATATGATGGCTAAACGACGTGCATTTTTAGATATAATTAAAGAGAAGGGCGCCCTCGTTTTAGATGGTGGCTTAGGATCAGAGTTAGAGCGTTACGGCTGCAATCTTCAGCATAAATTATGGTCTGCTAAGATTCTTATGGACCAACCGGATATCATCAAAAAAATACATATCTCGTACTTGGCGGCTGGGGCAGACATCATTCAAAGTTCTGGATATCAAGCAACAGTAGCTGGCTTTAAAGGATTAGGTTATGGTACGGAAGAGGCCATAGAGCTCGTTAAATTATCCGTTCGTTTAGCTGTACAAGCTCGCAATGAGTTTTTAGAGGCTAAGGCGACTGGAGCACTTACATTGCGGGGGATTACACTTGGTGAAGAGACTCCAGATGGGGTTAGATATTTTTCTGAAGGTGCATTGCCTAAACCATTAGTGGCGGCTTCTGTAGGACCATATGGTGCATTTTTGGCGGATGGATCTGAGTACCGTGGATATCCTGATGTGCAAACTGAATATCTCGAAGTATTCCATATTCCTCGGTTAGCATTATTCTGTGAAGAAAACCCGGATATATTATCCTTTGAAACTATCCCGTCTTATGACGAAGCCATTGCCATTGCTCGCGCCATGTCTGACCCATACACATCGAGAGGAATTCCAGGATGGATTGCCTTTTCTTGTAAAGATGGACATCATGTTTCTAGTGGTGAAACCATCATTAAATGCGCGGAGATGATCGACAAGGTTAGACCTATAACTGGTATTGGTGTCAACTGTACTAAGCCGGAATACGTAGAGTCCTTGATTAAGGATATTCGCACTGTTACGGATAAACCGATTGCTGTATATCCAAATCTTGGTGAAAGCTATGATAGTGAAACTAAGACTTGGTATGGCGACCCTGCATCATTCGTAGATTATGTTGACGTATGGCGTAATGCTGGGGCAGAGATAATAGGTGGTTGCTGTAGAACAACACCTGAAATCATTGGTGACATAGCCAAAAAAATTCATAAATAGTGATATAAACTAATGATATAAACATAAAAGGCTATCGATGTTAAGTCGATAGCCTTTTTCTTTTTAGTCGTTTGGCAGTAGTAAAATGTAAGACTTTAAAGTTTGAAATAAGAGATATAAAAAGAGGTGATACATTCGTATCACCTCTTGGTTTTATATAATAAAAAAGCAGTGCATAAGCACTGCTTTTACTATGGCGGAGAGACAGGGATTTGAACCCTGGGTACGGGATAACCGCACACATGATTTCCAATCATGCTCCTTCAGCCGCTCGGACACCTCTCCATATATTCTGTTGTGTAACAGGTACTTGTATAGTATATGAAAAAGTTAGATTTATGTCAAGCAAAAAATCGTGAAAATCTTAGACTTTCATAAGACTTTTAAACTCCAAAAATTTAGCTAAGTTTCTACTGTTAGTAGTAATAATTAAATTGTAAAAATGTTACGCCACATATTGTTAAAACGTAAGATATGTATCCTTTGAAGTATAAGAAAAAAGACCGCCTAAACAGGCGGCCTTTAGTTTGTGTATTATAATACTTCTTTGATTTCAGCTGCATCGATGGATGCTTTGATATCGTCTGCCATTTTTTCGATTTTTGGAAGATCTTCTTCTTTCAAAGAGGATTTGATATCAAGTGGTTCAGATACGATTTCAATATCTTTGAAGTCGTTTTCGAAGTGTGCTACCATTGTTTTCATTGCAGCAGATGCCCAAGAGTGGTTACCGATGATAGATACCTTATGGTTTTGGAAGTTAAGAGCTTTTAACTCATGAATGAAGTTTTCCATTGTAAGGTATAGGTTCAAGTTGTATGTAGGTGCGATTGTTACTAAGTTAGTATATTTCCAAGCATCGGAGATGATGTAGGACGCATTAGTTTTGGAAACATCGTAAATTTTGATATCTGTAACACCGCGTTTAGACAATTGTTTAGCTAATTGTTGTGCGATAGCACGAGTGTTGCCGTACATAGAACCGAAGGCGATAACAACGCCTTTTTGCTCAGCTGTGTAGCTAGACCAGTGCAAGTATTTGTGTAAGATATATTGGATAGATTCTGGTGTACGCCAGATTGGACCATGAAGTGGAGCAATACGTTTAATTTCAAGACCGGAAACTTTGCGAATTGCATTTTGTACTTGAGGGCCGTATTTACCAACGATGTTTGTGTAGTAACGACGAGCTTCTTCTTCGTATGTAGCAACGTAATCAGTTTGGTCAGCAAAGATATTGCCGTTAACTGTACCGAATGTACCAAAAGCATCTGCAGAGAACAATGTGCCTGTAGATTTTTCATATGTACAAGTTACTTCTGGCCAGTGAACCATTGGCATAGTGTAGGAAACGAGTGTATGTTTACCAAGGCAAATTTCGTCGCCTTCTTTTACAGTGTAATATTGGTCTGGTTTTGGAGAATTGTAGAATTGCTCGAACATGCGGAATGTTGTAGCATTACCAACCATTTTACAGTTTGGATAACGTTCCAATGTTTCCAACAATGTTTGGCAATGATCTGGTTCCATATGGTTAACGATGATGTAATCAAGGTCGCGACCATTCAATAGGTAAGTCAAGTTGTCGAAGTATTCTTCGCGAATTTCAGCATCAACAGAGTCTACAACACAAGTTTTTTCATCATCGATGAAATAGCTGTTATAGCTAACACCATTTGGAATAGGGAATAAGTTTTCAAAACGTTCTGTAGTCCAGTCATTACTACCAATCCAGTAGATATTATGGGTCATTTTCTGAGCACAATGCATAATAAAATCCTTTCTTAACTCACATTTGTTATGTATAGGTTTACACGAATTCTCATGTTCGTAAATATATCATCAACTTATAATACTAATATTTTCGAAAAAAATCAATATTGAAAAGCCTACCCAAAGGAGTAGGCTTTCACAGGAAAGAATAATCATTAATTATTTAAAGTATTTTACACCAGATGTAAAGATTGGCATTTCTAATAAACCAGGAATATTTTTACTGATACCAGCACCGCAGCGTTCGGAGTGAGCCATCTTACCGAATACTCGACCATCTGGACTATAAATGCCTTCGATAGCAGCTACAGATTGATTTGGATTGAAGCGGCTATCCATGGAGGCAATACCATCAAAGTCTACATATTGCGTAGCGATTTGACCAGTTTTGTTGAATTCCAACACTTGTTGAGGGGAAGCGATGAAGCGACCTTCGCCGTGAGAAATTGGCACAGTATAGATTTCGCCCGCTTTAGCATCACTCATCCAAGGGGATTTAGTAGAAATAACTTTTGTGTTAACCATACGAGACAAGTGACGACCGATTGTGTTGTATGTCAATGTAGGATGATCTGCCGTTAACGTTTCGATATGACCACCTGGCAACAAGCCTAACTTGATAAGGGCTTGGAAACCATTACAAATACCAAGTACAAGGCCATCTTGTTTGTACAAGAGGTTTTCTAAACCTTCTGCAAGGTATGGATTGCGGAAGAGGGTAGCCATGAATTTGCCAGAACCATCTGGTTCATCACCAGCACTGAAGCCACCAGGGAACATAAGAATTTGGGATTCTGCCAATTTCGTTTTAATTACATCGATAGATTCTTTTAACTGTTCTGGTGTTTGGTTACGAATGACTACGATATCTGTTTCTGCTCCAGCACGTTCAAAGGCACGAGCGGAATCAAATTCGCAGTTTGTACCAGGGAATACAGGGATGAGCACTTTAGGTTTGGCCCCTAAGGATGCACTGCGAGGTTTAGCATGTTGATCATGGATATACGCCACTGCTTCGCCAGTGCCGTTTGGCGCATGCATAGGGAAGATATCGTTTAATGGAGCTTCATAAGCTGCTTGAATTTCTTTAAGAGATACGGATTGGTCGGCCCATTCAATAACAGGATTTGCTTGTGTTATACCTATTACTTTAAGACCTGGTAATTCTAAGAGATAGTTAACAGCTTTAATATCTACCTCTACGATAAATGCACCAAGAGCTGGTTGGAAGATAGCACGTTCCGCATATTTATCGAATTTAACACCAATGTTGTTGCCGAGAGCCATTTTTGTGACTGCTTCAGGAATGCCACCTTGGTCAACTACATAAGCAGAGTAAACGCGACCTTTTTCGATTTGTTCTTGTAAAACTTCACAGTTTTCTTTGAATCGGTCCCAATCTGGAGTGTCATCGTATGTACGAGGTACATCGAAGAATACAAGGCGATGATCCACGCCTTTAAGGTCTTGGCTTACAATGTTATCTACATGGGCTGTACCAACTGCAAAGGATACGAGGGTAGGAGGAACTGTAAGGTCCATAAAGGTACCGCTCATAGAATCTTTACCACCAATAGCACCGATTTCAAGTTCTTTTTGAGCTTTATAGGCACCGAGAAGGGCTGCTACAGGTTTGCCCCAAGATTCTTTAGAATTGAGGCGTTCAAAGTATTCTTGTAATGTTAAGTATGCATCTTCACGACGACCGCCAAGTGCTACTAATTTTGCGACAGATAAAAGTACTGCATATTGTGCGCCATGGTATGGACTCCAAGCAGATAATTCTGGTACGAAGCCATGTGTCATGATGCTCGCAGTTGTAGTTTCACCGTTTAATACAGGTAACTTTGCGACCATACCTTGGGTAGGAGTTTTTTGGAACTTGCCGCCGAATGGCATGAGCACTGTATTAGCACCAACAGTGCTATCGAAGCGTTCTGCTAAACCTTGTTGGGAAGCGGCATTTAAATCGGATACTGCGGCAAGCCATTTTTCTTTGAAGTTATCTGCGCTTGAAGAACCGCGTAAGAAGTAAGAACGATCCGCTGGAGCTTTTACAATAACCTCTTGTTGTTGGCTAGCGCCGTTTGTATTTAAGAAGTCACGGCTAATGTCGACGATTGTTTCGCCATTCCAGTTCATGATGAGGCGATTTGTATCGGTTACATCTGCTACAACTGTACATTCTAAATTTTCTTCATCGCAATAGGCTTTGAATGTATCTACATCGGCAGCAGCGATAACACAAGCCATGCGCTCTTGAGATTCAGAGATGGCTAGTTCTGTACCATCAAGGCCAGCGTATTTTTTAGGAACTAAATCAAGGTTGATTGTTACACCATCTGTTAATTCACCGATAGCAACGGATACACCGCCAGCACCAAAGTCATTACAACGTTTGATAAGAGTAGTTACTTCACCGCGACGGAAAAGGCGTTGGATTTTGCGTTCTGTAAGGGCGTTGCCTTTTTGAACCTCTGCACCACATGTAGAAAGGGATTCTACTGTGTGCTCTTTAGAGGAGCCAGTAGCGCCACCACAGCCATCGCGACCAGTTTTGCCACCTAATAACACCACAACATCACCTGCAACAGGCGTTTCACGGCGCACTTGATTGCGTGGAGCTGCACCGATAACAGCGCCGATTTCCATGCGTTTTGCTACGTAACCAGGATGGTAATATTCTTTTACTTCACCTGTAGCAAGACCGATTTGGTTGCCGTAAGAGGAATAGCCACGAGCTGCTTCTTGAGTGATTTTCTTTTGTGGCAACTTACCTTTTAATGTATCTTCAAGGCTAGTGTGTGGATCGCCAGAGCCAGAGATGCGCATAGCTTGGTATACATAAGCACGACCGCTCAATGGATCGCGGATACAGCCACCTAAGCAAGTTGCAGCACCACCAAATGGTTCGATTTCAGTAGGGTGGTTATGAGTTTCGTTTTTGAATAATAACAACCATTCTTCGGTTTTGCCGTTTACATCAACAGGAACGATGATTGTACATGCATTGATTTCATCGGATTCATCAAGATTTGTTAAACCACCTGTATGACGCAACTCTTTGACTGCAAGTGTTGCCATGTCCATGAGGGAGCGAGCCTTTTTCTTTGTTGTATATAGCTCAGCGCGGCCCTCCATGTATTCTTCAAGAGCTTCTTTTACAGAGCCCGTAAAACGACTATCCTCGATAGTAATATCCGTTAATTCTGTCATGAATGTAGTGTGACGGCAGTGGTCGGACCAATAGGTATCGAAGAGGCGAATTTCTGTAATGGTAGGATTGCGGTGCTCTACCTCTGCATATTGTTGCTTAATTAATTTGAGGTCTGCCAATGTCATAGCGAGACCATAGCTATCGATGAGAGTTTCTAAATCAGCATCACTCATGTCTGTAAAACCGTCGATTGTTGCCACTGGTTTAGAATCTTCTAATTCAAGGGCCAATGTAGTTGGTAATTCAAGACTCGCTTCGCGGGAATCTACTGGATTAATGTAGTACGCTTTAATGGCCTCTTCTTGTTCTTTTGTGAAAGTACCTTCAATAGCATATACACGAGCACATCGAACGATGTGGCCAGATGTAAGGGTGAGCATGGAAATACATTGCTCAGCACTGTCAGCACGTTGATCGTATTGACCTGGCACATATTCAACAGCGAAAACGAAACCTTGTACAGCTGGGATTTCTTCTAATACTGTATCTACAGGAGGCTCGGAGAAGATAAGGTTTTTTGCAGCCTCTAAATCTTTTGCATCTATATGTTCGATATCATAACGCTCGTAGATGGTTACCCCTGTAGCAGGCATAGATAATTCCTGTTGTAAGGTTTGTAACATGCGTTGTGCTTCTTGGTTGAAAGATTCTCGTTTTGTTACGAATAATCGTTGTATAGCCATTGTAGCCTCCTGTAATGTATATAATTCCCTGTGGGATATTGACAAATTAAGTATAGTCGGTCTAGACTTATAAGTAAAGATAATCTTACTTATGAAAAGATTAGAAATACTAATAAATATGAAAGGTTCATGAAGGTCATATGACCTAACTTTCATGAAGATTTCTACATATTCATTATATATTGAGAGTCCATACTTATAATATAGTAAATGATATGTATATTTAAAAGTAAGACACGACTATTAGACTACTATTAGTATATAACAGAGGTGAATAAAATGGCAGTATCTGCAGATTTATATAGAACCTTTTTAGGGGTAGGCTTATATTTATCCTTTTCCCGTGCAGCCAAAGAGTTAGGCGTTTCTCAATCCGCCATCAGCCAAAGTATTAAGCAATTAGAAGGTGAACTTAATATGCCTCTTTTTGTGCGCACTACAAAATCTGTAGGATTCACGCCAGAAGGCAAAGAATTGTTTGATACAGTAGCGAAGGCTTTTTCCATTCTTGATAATGGGGTAACTCAATTGCAAGAACGTGTTAGCCAAGCTTATGAAAGTTTAAATCTTGCTGCTACAGACACATTATGTCGCCATTTTCTATTACCTTATTTCCATAAATGGCAATTGCAAGAAAGCGAAATCGGACTACATATCATTAATCGACCATCACCTGATTGTGTAGAATTAGTACTCAACAAAGAAGCGCAGTTAGCCGTCGTTAACGATTATGAAGGCTTGCGCGATAATCCTCAACTAGAGGTAACTACATTGGCTACAATTCAAGATGTATTTGTTGGTGGTCCTGATTATAAAGGGGCAGGCTTCTTTGATCAAGGTCGTCTTCTTAATGAGCCTATTTTGCTCTTGCATAAAGGTTCTGCGAGCCGTACATTCTTTGATGAAGTAACTCATGGCGCATGCCGTAAACCGCGCTTTGAATTGGGTAGCGTCGATGTGCTGCTTGATCTTGTAGAAATTAACATGGGGATTTCTATGTTGCCTAACCATGTAGTGCAACAAAAGATGCAAGAAGGTACAGTGGTACGTATCGATACAGATATTCCAGTGCCAACACGTGATATTGTACTTGTCCGTTCTCGTTTGGTACCTCAATCTGAAGGGGCTGCGCGCTTTACATCCTTGCTCGTTAATCGTGAAAGCACACGCGATAAGGTCTTATAATAATGAGACACACTTTATGAGAATTTTCAGAAAGTGTGTCTTTTTATATTTTAGAGTACTGTTATCTGTGCTATATTATATTGTTATAAACCTACTGAATTTTATAATTTAGTGTGGAAAGTTTTGAAGTCTTAAAGAGAGCTGTTTTTCTAGCTGTATTGTTAAGTCTTTTACTTGATATAGGTTGACCCTAAGGGGTTATTTACGTTAAAATTTAAAGATAGTTATGCTGCGGAGGTAAGAGCACATGGAATTATTAAAACAACGCATTCGTGAAGAGGGGATTGTCCTCAATAATCGCGTGCTAAAAGTCGATGGTTTCTTGAATCATCAAATCGATCCACAATTGTTTAAAGCAATCGGTAAAGAAATCGCCGATCGTTACCGTGATGCAGGTGTACAACGTATTGTTACTATTGAAGCATCTGGCATTGCATTGGCGTTGATGGCTGCTCTTGAACTTGATGTGCCATTAGTATTTGCGCGTAAGAAAAAATCTATTCTTATGGTAGATGATGTATATCATAGTGTTGTGTACTCTTATACAAAAGAGGAAAACTACGATATTACTATTTCTAAAAAATTCTTGCCAGCCGGTGAAAAAGTGTTGATCATCGATGACTTCTTGGCATCTGGTGAGGCTGCTATGGGCCTTGCTAAATTGGTGGAAGACGCTGGTGATGAAGTGGTTGGTATGGCGATCGCTATCGAAAAATCCTTCCAACCTGGTCGTGAACGCCTTGAAAATGCAGGGTATCGTGTTGAGTCTTTAGTTCGTATTAAAGAATTTAAAGACAATGGTTGTGTATTTATCGAAGACTAATAGTCTGATTATTTGTAGAGGGAATTATGAATCAAAAAGCAGAAAAATTTGACTTACTCGTTGCTGACTTAAATAAAGGCGGTAACTCTTGGTTTACAAAGGAAGAAATGACAGATGACCTTCATACAGTCGTTTACCACGGCCGTTTGGATGTTCATGAGCATAGCTTGCCTGTATTCATCGTTGTGGATGATTCTGCATTCTCCTATGCACGTATTGCTATCACAACAACATCTATTGATGAAAAAGTGATTCCTGCTGTGTTGAAAGAACTTAACACATTGAATCAAGATTATAAAGTATCTAAATACTATGTGAGCAATGAAGACAATAACATCTATATGGATGTGTCTGTTCCTGGTTTGACTGAGCAATTTGATCCTACAGTAGTAGTTAATTTATTGCTTGAAGTCGTTCAACCACATTTAGATGCTGTACATAAAGGCATTCTTAAAGTAGCTGGTTTAGCTAAATAGAGGTTGTTATGAATCCTAAAGCATTATTATTTGATAAGTTTTTAAAAGACGAAGAAATCACATCCTTTGAACGTAAGGATTTTGAGGATGAGGACGGTACTGTTGTATACCGTTCTTACATTAAATCCCCATTGTGGGATATGCCGTTATTTGTTATTCTTGATAACAGTATTTACAGTGTTATTCGTTTGGTGTTAGGCCCTGAAAAGGTAACCGCACAAAATATGAATGCCTTGAATGCGTTGATCAACCGCGACAATGCGACATACAAAAACTATAAACTATATATTGATGAACAAGATTCCAGTCTATATTTAGACTGTGTATACATGTGTGGTGACGATGCGTTTGAACCTGCATTAATGTATGCATTGATGTCTTCTATCGTAGACTATGTCCCTGAAGCTGTAGGCGAGTTGAAAGCTGCTTTTGAAAGTGGCACACATTAATTAATAACAAATACAGATTAAGGGCCGTAATGTTCGGAAATTAATTGAAAGAGGGTATCCTATCTCTAAAGGTGGGATGTCCTCTTTTTGTTTTTGGTAAAATATACATTAATACTTTGAAAGACCTGAGTTTAACAGTATATATAGTTTTGTAAAAATGAGTATATATTTTTAATCATACATTTTGAATAACGTCGATATAATTGAATTTAATTCTTTCGAAAAGTTCGGAATATAACGAATAATAAAAATAATTAATTAAAAAATATTCGAAAATAATGTTGATTTTGTAAATGTTAGGTGTTACAATTTGTGTACAAGAAGGAGGTAGCACCGTGAACTATGCAAATCAACAAACTCAACGCAAGTCTACGGAGGCTATTTGTGCGCATTTTTCCCAGTCTATTTCGGCTGGGCTTTTTTATTAGGAGGATCTATGAAGGTCGGTATTATTATGGGCAGCAAGTCTGACCTAGACACAATGAAAAAGGCATCTGCCATACTTGATGAATTCAACATTCCTTATGAAATGGTAATTGCTTCAGCTCACCGTACACCTGAAGCTGTAAAAGAATTTGTTACAAGACTTGAAGATGAAGGGGCTATCGCATTTATCGCTGGTGCTGGTGCAGCAGCTCATCTACCTGGCGTAGTCGCTAGCTTTACCACATTACCTGTTATAGGTATTCCTCTTAATGCAACGGCCTTAAAAGGTATCGATTCCTTGCTTGCTATTGTTCAAATGCCATCTGGTATGCCAGTAGCGACAATGGCTGTTGACGGAGCCAAAAATGCAGCACTATTTGCCGTACAAATTGGAGCAGCTTTCAACAAAGAATTGAAAGAACAATATGTACAGTATCGTAAAGATATGGCCGAAAAAGTCCTAGCAGATAATGCAGAGCTACAAGGCGCTATTAAAATATAATCATATAACTCGTTACAGATTACATTGCTCATAAAGTAAGCTTAATTCTTTTATTACATATCCATATATAGTTTGTATCATTCATTTATGATAAAGGAGACACATCATGGCTAACATCGACTTGGAAAAATTAACATTATTGTACGAAGGTAAAGCAAAACAAGTATATCAAACAGATAACAAAGATGAGTACATCGTTCATTACAAAGATGATGCTACTGCATTCAATGGCGAAAAACATGATACTATCCTTGGCAAAGGCGTATTGAATAATAAGATTTCTTCTTTCTTCTTTGAATTGTTGAAAAAGGAAGGCGTACCAACTCACTTTGTTCGTCGCGAAGATGATCGCAATCAAACAGTACTTACTTTGGATATCATTCCTTTAGAAGTTATTGTTCGTAACATTGCAGCTGGCTCCATGGCTAAACGCTTTGGTATTGAAGAAGGTACTCCTCTTAAACATCCAATCCTTGAATTCTGTTACAAAAATGATGAATTAGGCGATCCATTTGCCAACGAATCCCAAATCACAGCACTTGGCTGGGCTACGCAAGAACAACTTGATGTAATTTCTACAATCACTTTAAAAGTAAATGATATTTTGAAAAAATTCTTGGCTACAAAAAATGTAACCCTTGTTGACTTTAAATTAGAATTTGGTACTCACAATGGTGAAGTATTATTAGGCGACGAAATCTCTCCTGATACATGCCGTTTCTGGGATGCTACAACAGGTGAAAAGCTCGACAAAGACCGCTTCCGTCGCGATCTTGGCAATATTGAAGAAGCGTACAAGGAAATGTTATTCCGTCTTACTGGCGAACGCGCCTAAGGGGGCACAATGAACTACGATCCTGTTTTTGATAAATGGCATGAAGAGTGTGGTGTATTCGGTGTCTATGATAGAACCGTTGATGTAGCACGCTATGTATATTGGGGGCTATTTGCACTCCAACACCGTGGCCAAGAAAGCGCGGGCATTGCCGTTACAGATGGTCATGATGTAGAACTAAAAAAAGGTATGGGCTTGTTGACTGAGGCCATTAAAGAATTGCCATCCTTACCAAGCCATATGGGGACTGGTCATGTGCGGTACTCTACAACAGGTTCCAATAATCCGCGCAATATTCAACCGTTGGTAATTCACTATCAAGGTGGTCAAATTGCGGTAGCTCATAATGGGAATTTAACGAATGCCTTAGCTATTCGCAAACGCCTTGAAGCGGACGGTTCCATTTTCCAAACGACTATGGACTCTGAGGTTATCGTAAACCTCATTGCTCGTTCTAAAGCTGAGACACAAGCGGAACGCATTGCTGATGCGGCGCGTCAAATTGAAGGGGCCTTTTCTCTTGTTATTACCACAAATGACTCCTTGGTAGGTGTACGCGACCCACAAGGTTTTAGACCTCTGTGCTTAGGGAAAACTGAAAATGGTTATGTTCTCTCTAGTGAAAGCTGTGCATTAGATGCTATTAAAGCCGAGTTCATTCGTCACATAGATCCAGGTGAAATGGTAATCATCGATGATTCAGGTGTGCGTAGCGTTATCTATTCAGAACCAGAAAAAATCGATAAGAAACTTTGTGTTTTTGAATATATCTATTTTGCCCGCGGCGATAGTCATATTGATGGTCAATCGGTTTATCAATCTCGCCTCAATATGGGACGTGAGCTATATAACGAAACGAAATACGATGCAGATATTGTCATGGCTATTCCTGACTCGGGCACTACAGCTGCACTAGGTTATGCTCGTGCATCGGGCATTCCTTTTGCAGAAGGGTTAGTGAAAAACCGCTATAGTGGTCGCACCTTTATTAAGCCAAATCAAGAGGAACGGGATTTAGCTGTGCGTATGAAATTGAACCCACTACCGCATGTGGTAAGTGGTAAACGGATTGTGCTCATCGATGACTCTATCGTACGTGGTACTACGAGTGGCATCATCGTTAAGATGCTAAAAGAAGCGGGTGCCAAAGAGGTGTACATGTGCGTTAGCTCTCCATCCATTGAGTATTCTTGTCACTATGGCATTGATACTTCAGTGCGTAAAGAACTCATTGCTGCTACACATACAGTAGATGAAATCAAAGACTATATTCATGCTGATAAATTACATTATTTATCTCGAGAAGGCTTATGTCGCGCTGTATCTGATATAGCGCCTAATGACTTATGTTTTGCTTGCTTTAATGGTGATTACAGTGTAGAGGTTCCTGCGGAACAAGAGGAAGGGGTCAAATATGTGCTCGAATAAAACTAGTTTAACCTATCGCGATGCAGGCGTTGATATCGATGCAGGTAATCGCGCTGTAGAATTGATGAAAGAATCCGTGAAACGCACCTATACACCTGGTGTTGTAGGTGATTTAGGTGGTTTTGGCGGTCTCTATTCCTTGGCTGGTCACTCCATGTCTGACCCTATGCTCGTATCTGGCACAGATGGGGTAGGCACAAAATTACGCCTTGCTATCATGATGGATAAACATGATACCATTGGCCAAGATTGCGTAGCTATGAGTGTTAACGATATTCTCGTACAAGGTGCTACACCTTTATTCTTCCTCGACTACATTGCAGTTGGTAAACTTGATCCTCTAAAAGTAGCAGATATCGTGCGCGGTGTGGCAGAGGCTTGTGAAGAGTCTGGCTGTGCTTTACTGGGCGGCGAAACTGCTGAAATGGCAGGCTTTTACGATAATGATGACTACGATGTGGCTGGTTTTGCCGTTGGTATCGTAGATCGTCCTAAATTGATTACTGGTGAAAGTATTAAAGCGGGCGATGTCATTTTAGGTTTGCCATCTTCTGGCGTTCATTCCAATGGTTTTTCCTTGGTTCGTAAAATCGTATTCGATCACAAACAATTATCTATTGATACAGAAATTCCAGAATTTGGTAAAACCTTAGGCGAAGAATTATTGACACCTACACGTTTATATCCAAAAGCGGTATTACCACTCATTGAACAAGAACTTGTAAAGGGTATGGTTCATATTACAGGCGGTGGGTTCTATGAAAACATTCCACGCGTATTGCCAAAGGGTGTGACTGCAGAGGTAGACGTTACAACATGGCCACGACTTCCTGTATTTACGAAACTACAAGAATGGGGCAATGTAGCATGGCCTGAAATGTACCGTACTTTCAACATGGGTATCGGTATGATTCTCATTGTTGACCAAAACGATGTAGAAAAGGTTAAAGAAAATCTGGGCAGTCGTGGTGAAGCTGTATATGAAATTGGCCGCATCGTAGACGGTGATGGTCCTGTTGTCCTTAAAGGGGCTGAGTTCGATGTGTAATTCTAAAAAGCGATTAGCCCTCTTTGGCAGTGGGCGTGGTTCTAATGGGGAAGCACTGTATAAGGCCATGCAAGAAGGCTATATTAATGGTGAATTCGTTGTAATTATTACAGATCATGGCGATGCAGGGATTGTAGAACGCTCCAAATCTTGGAATGTTCCACTTATTGTTATCGACCGTAGCGATTATGATTCTAAAGTTAGCTTTGAACAGGCTCAGCTAGATGCCTTAGAGCCTTATAAGGTCGACGGTATCGTATTGGCAGGTTATATGCGCATAGTTGGGACTAAGCTCATTGAACGGTATGAGCATAAGATTTTAAATATTCATCCTGCATTATTGCCGTCATTCCCGGGCCTTCATGGTCATCAACAAGCCATTGACGGAGGCGTAAAGATTACGGGCTGTACGGTACACTTTGTTGATGCAGGAATGGATACGGGCCCAATCATTATGCAGAATACGGTGCCTGTACTACCCGATGATACAGAGGATACTTTAAGTGATAGATTATTACCTATTGAGCATAAAACATATAAAGAGGCGTTGCGACTATTTTGTGAGGATAAGCTCACTATAAAAGGTCGTATTGTATATATTGAAGATTGATGTGTAAGCAAAGGAAGACGTTACATGATTAAAAATGCATTACTTAGTGTTTCTGATAAAACAGGTATTGTAGACTTTGCAAAGGGATTAGTTGAATTAGGTGTAACCATTTATTCCACAGGTGGTACTCTTAAGGCCATAACTGATGCGGGCATTGCAGCAAAAGCCGTAGAATCTTTGACTGGTTTTCCTGAAATGATGGACGGCCGTGTAAAGACATTACATCCAAAGGTTCATGGTGGTATTTTGGCAATCCGTGATAACGGGGAACATCAAAAAGCTATGGCAGATCATGGTATTGAACCAATCGACCTTGTGGTTGTCAATCTCTATCCATTCCGTGAAACCATTGCAAAACCAAATGTATCCTTAGAGGAAGCCATTGAAAATATCGATATCGGCGGTCCTACCATGGTGCGTTCTGCTGCGAAGAACCATGCGTATGTAGGCATTGTAGTAAATCCAAATCACTACGATGAAATCTTAACGATGCTTAAAGAACATGGTGAATTGACTAAGGAATATCGCTTTGGTCTAGCGAAAGAAGCCTTTGCTCATACGGCAGCTTATGACGTAGCTATTGCTAACTACATGAGTGGTATCTTAAATGAAGGTCCTACACCTCCAGAATATTTAAGTGCTTATGACAAGGTAACAGACCTTCGCTATGGGGAAAATCCGCATCAAAAAGCGGCATTCTACAAAGAAATCGGTAAAACCCATGGCATGGGTGCTTTGAAACAACTTCATGGTAAAGAGCTTTCTTATAATAATATCGTAGATATGGAAGCAGCTTGGAATATGGTGTGGGAGTTTACAGAGCCTGCAGCATGTATTATTAAGCATACAAACCCATGTGGTGCAGCTACAGCAGCTACATTGCATGATGCTTATGTAAATGCGTACGAAGCAGACTCCGTATCTGCCTTTGGTGGTATCGTGGCTTTAAACCGTGAAGTCGATGCTGCTACTGCAGGAGAAATGAGCAAAATTTTCTTAGAAGTTATTATGGCACCTGCTTTCACAAAAGAAGCATTACACATTCTTGAAGCGAAGAAGAATATTCGCCTTATCGAGTTATCTAAACCTGAGTCTGGCCAAGTAACAGTAAAAAAAGTCTCTGGTGGTCTATTGGTGCAAACAGAGGATGATATCCTAGAAGACCGCGCTCACTATAAAGTGGTTACAAAGGTACAACCAACAGAGGAACAATGGAAAGCCCTTGAATTTGCTTGGAAGCTTGTAAAACACGTAAAATCCAATGCCATTTTGATTTCTAACGAAAAACGTACACTCGGTGTTGGGGCTGGTCAAATGAACCGCGTTGGTTCTGCAAAGATTGCTCTTGAACAAGCTGGTGAATCTGCAAAAGGCGCTGTATTAGCATCTGATGCATTCTTTCCATTCGGTGATACTGTAGAAACAGCGGCAAAACATGGTATTGCAGCTATTATCCAACCAGGTGGATCCATTCGCGATGAAGAATCCATCAAAGCTGCTGATGAAGCAGGCATTGCTATGGTGTTTACAAGCATTCGCCACTTTAAACATTAATCGGTTGAGATATTTAGCTTATAGTTAAGCACAATTACTAACTATTTCTTCTACTATGAACTTGATGGCGTTTAGGCGCCGATGGAGGACTTATGAAAGTATGTGTAATCGGTAACGGCGGCCGCGAACATGCATTGGCATGGCGATTGTCCATCAGCCCTAGCGTAACAAAGGTATATGCCATTCCTGGCAGTGCGGCTATGTCAGATTGTGCAGAGCTAGTCGGCATTGATTGGCAGCAAAGCGATCATTTAATTCGTTTTTTGAAAGATAACCACGTCGATTTAGTCGTTGTTGGTCCAGAGGCTCCCCTTGTAGTAGGACTAGCAGATGTACTCAATAAGGCAGGCATTCCTGTGTTTGGCCCATCTAAAGCAGCTGCTCAACTAGAGGGCTCAAAGGTATTTGCCAAAGACCTTATGAAAAAACACAACATTCCAACGGCTGCCTATGGTGTGTTTCATAAGGTAGATGAAGCAAAAGAATTTATCGCTCAAACAGGTGCTCCTATCGTGGTGAAAGCTGACGGTTTGGCGGCCGGTAAGGGCGTTGTAGTAGCAATGACCGTGGAAGAAGCTAATGCAGCTGTAGAAGACATGCTTAGCGGTAATCGTTTTGGTGACGCAGGCAGCACCGTTGTTATCGAAGAATTCATGGAAGGCGAAGAAGCGAGCTTACTTGCCTTTGTAGATGGCAAGACTGTGGTGCCTATGATTGCGTCTCAAGATCATAAACGCATCTTTGATGGTGATAAAGGTCCTAATACTGGCGGTATGGGCACCTATGCACCAGCGCCAGTGCTTACAGATGCATTGCGTGATGAAGCGATGAAAACAATCTTAGAACCTATGGTGGCAGCCATGCAAAAAGAGGGCATGCCTTATGTAGGTTGCCTCTATGCAGGCCTTATGATTACGCCTCAAGGTCCTAAGGTTGTAGAATTTAATGCACGCTTTGGCGATCCAGAAACACAAGTTGTATTGCCATTACTTGATAGCGATTTAGGGCAAATCATGATGGCTTGTGCCACCGGCAATTTAACAGCTGATATGGTGAAATGGAAAGATTCCTCTGCTGCTTGTGTCATTCTTGCTTCTAAAGGATATCCTGAAACATCCTCCAAGGGTGATGTGATTCGCGGTGATATTAAACAACATGATACAACCATCGTATTCCACTCTGGCACGAAACTTGTTGGGGAAGAGTATGTCACAAATGGCGGCCGCGTGCTTGGCGTTGTGGGCCTTGGTAAAGACCTTAGAACAGCGCTCGATAGAGCTTATGGACGTATAGAACACATCAATTTTGAGGGCATGCAATATCGTACAGATATTGGGGCGAAAGCTTTCAAATAAACTAAAGGTCTTTTAAATCATGTAAACATGTATTTAAATAGTACAATAGCATTTCAAAAATATAAAAACCTCTACATTTATGCATAGCGCATGTGGTGTAGAGGTTTTTATTTTCTACCTTTTAATGGTTACCTATGTTATAATAATGTAGATATAAAGAGGGCCCATCGACGTGTGATGGCGTTAGGCTCATCTCAACATTTTGAAATCTATTGATGGCGCCTAATATGTAGAAGTGCATCTTCTACATATTAGGTGTTTTTACTATAGTCTATTTTTCGTATAGCGACATACAACTATGAAATATAACAAAGAACCGTTAAAACTGAATAGTCCGGTATCATTTTGGATGAATTTCCCCAATGAAGAACGCGTGTTTTGGGTGGATCGCCAAAGTGACCGCATCGTTGTGGGCGCTAAACGTCTAGCGACGGTTAAAGATGATGAGGATCGCCATAATTATGCTTATGTATTTTATGGGGATACTTTTTTTGATACTGTAAAAGACCCTAAATGGTCTAATATGGGTCATGAAATGATTGCTTTTACCCATTATTACATCGTAGAAAATGGAGAGTCCTTCTATCTACATGCTGGTGAAAGTGTATCCATTGAGAATTATAAGGTGCCTCGAGTTCATCACAACTACAAGGAAACCAGTGATGATAAGGCGGATTGGGACCGTTTGATGAATGCTATTGCCGATGGCATAAGCAGCGGTGCGATGACTAAGGTCGTCTCTTCTCGTGAGGTAGAATTTACTAGTGAAACACCATACAATGTGGCAAGTATCTTAGCTAATTTAGTCGATAATAATCCGAATTGTTTTATCTTTGGCTATGAAAAGGATGGGCGTACCTTTGTAGGGGCATCGCCAGAAATTTTAGTCCGCCATCGTGGCAGTGAAATACTTAGCTATGCACTAGCTGGAACAGCCCCAAAGGATGGTCCTAACGGGTGGACGAAGGAGCAATTACTAACTAATACAAAAAATATCGTTGAACATAATATTGTTCGTGACCGTATCGTAAATACGATGAAACAAATTACGCCAGATGTTACGGTGGGGGAAACCGGCATTATGGAGTTGTCTCACCTCTATCATTTGCGTACCATAATTACCGCAAAGGATAGTACAAAATCTCTTGTGGAATGGGCCAAATTGTTACACCCTACACCGGCCCTTGGTGGTGAACCTCGAGAAAAGGCGCTAGCCTTATTACAAGAGTATGAATCCCATGAGCGCGGTATGTACGCAGCACCTTTTGGCTTTATGAAGGATATGGGGGACGGCATCGTTGTGGTTGCTATTCGATCTGCTCTTATCATGGATAATGTATTGTATGCCTATGCAGGATGTGGCGTTGTAGCTGATTCTGATGCGGATGAAGAATACGCTGAAACTAATAATAAAATGCGCACCATTCTTGATGCTTTATAATTGTTTCCGTACCTCTAGGGGTGTTTGAAAGGGAATATAATGAATGAATATATTGCTGCCTTGGTAGATGAGTTCTACCAACTCGGCGTCCGTCATGCGGTGTTTAGCCCTGGTTCTCGTTCTACGACGATGGCCATGCTGTTCAAGGAGTATGAAGGATTTGAAACCTATATGAATATAGATGAGCGCTCTGCTAGTTTTATGGCTCTTGGCATTGCAAAGGCTCATAAGGAACCAACTGTACTCGTATGTACTTCCGGTTCTGCTGTGGCCCATTATTTGCCAGCTGTTTTGGAAGCTCAATATAGCGGGGTACCGCTCATTGTACTATCTGCTGATAGACCTCATACATTATTGCATGTAGGGGCTCCTCAGACTGTAGATCAACACAAAATCTTTGGTACTGCTGTAAACTACTATGAAGAATTAGCAGTGCCTCAAGAATCTCATTACTATACATATCCTCGCCAAGTGGCTCGTAAAGCGTATATGAAAGCGATGGATACGAAAAAAGGGCCAGTACATATTAATGTGCCTCTCTTTGAACCATTGGTGCCAGAATTGAGCCGTAACCATTTTGAGGCTGGTCGCAGTTCCTTTAAAGTGGTTAAACCAAACTATAGTAGTGTGTTTGGCTGTGATAATAGAAATAAGTTACCTCATATTAATAATGCAATTGATATTGCGCATGGAAATGATGGTACAAACGAGATTGATGATTTACTTGAAAGATATGAGCGTATCCTTATCCTAGCAGGCCCACAGATCGATATAGATGAAGCTAATACGATTCGTTCCTTTGGGGAGGCTTTACAAGCCCCTATTTTGGCTGACCCCTTGTCTAATGTAAGACGACGTTATAACTCGGCGGATAATCAAAGCAATAAAGAGGGGATTGATACTAATAATGTTGTTATCTCTACGTATGATGCATTATTGGCAGGGCAAGCTCTTTGGCATGAGTTGAAACCAGATTGTGTAATTCAGTTTGGTCAAATCGTTGTATCTAAACGTGTACAACAGATGATTGCTAGCTGGACTGATGTGGAGTATATTGAGGTAAATCCTACCATGGACTCCATGAACCCAACAGGTAAAACTACGATACAAATGCAAGCTAGCATTGATGTATTTACAAATTTATATGGCAAAAATAATAGCTCTGATACGTACTTAAACATATGGCAACGGTTGGAACAAGAGGGCAAGAAGCAACTAAGTACAGCTATCGATGAGCCTCATTGCTTTGAAGGCCGAACCATACGTGAGTTACAAGATCACATCCCTGAAGATGGACAAGTTTTTGTTGCCAATAGTATGACGATTCGCGATTTTGATTACTTCTGGTTCAGTGGAGAATCTAAGGTGGTTCTTTACGGTAATCGAGGTGTCAATGGTATTGATGGCACTATTTCTACGGCTCTAGGACTAGCAGCAAATGGTAAACCTACGTATTTAGTAACAGGGGATTTATCCTTGTTCCATGATTTGAATGGCTTGGCGGTAGCGAAAACCCATAATTTAAACTTAACTATTATTTTGCATAATAATGATGGCGGCGGTATTTTTGAATACTTACCTCAAAAGGGGACAAAGCATTTTGACTACTTGTTCTCTACATCACAAGGTTTAGATTACAGTGGGGCTGCCAAACTCTATGGTTGTGGCTATACTAAAATCTTCAGCCCTGATGAATTGGGTTCTGTACTAGATAAAATTAGCTCAGAATCAGGCGTTCATATCATTGAAATTCCTACAAATAGGGAATATAGCAGAGAATTGCATAAGAAGTATACAAAGGTTTCAGTTGATATGGAGGCATTACTATGAGTCAGTATTTTTGCAGTATTGTAGATAATGCTTTATGCAATCCAGCGCAGCGTATGTACTTTGATTTGGGTGATTATCGCTATGGCTTGACTGTAGTAGGCGATGGTGAGCCTATTGTGTGTTTTCATGGATTTTCGGAATCTAGTTATACTTGGGACTCCATTAACCTACCAGGCTATCGTTTAATCCGTATCGATTTGATTGGTCATGGTGATTCTGATATTCCTGAAGAGGATGAGGCCTATACAATCCCTAAAATGATAGAGGATTTACATACCGTTATTTATCATATGGTAGGTGATAGATATTATCTCATGGGCTACTCCATGGGGGCCCGTATAGCGCTTTCCTATGCCTTACAGTATGATAGCGAAATTCAAGGGCTTATCCTTGAAAGTGGTTCTGTGGGGATTGCTTCGGAGGCTGAACGAGCAGAACGACGCAAGGCCGATGAAGAATTAGCTCACCAAATCGAACATAACGATGGTTCTTGGTTTGCTTCCCGTTGGGCGGAGGCGCCTATTTTTGAAAGTCAAAAGCAGCTTTTACCAGCGGTCGCTGAATTAATTCATTTACGTCGTGCCCATAATAGCCCATTCGCATTAGCATGTACCCTTCGTGGGTCCGGCCAAGGTGTTATGACCTATGTCGGTGATCAGTTAGAAAAATTATCATGTAAAGGCCTATATGTGAGTGGCGCATTAGATACAAAATATACTACAATAGGAAGAGATGTATTTGGCAAGTTGCCAAACTTTAAATATGTCGTCGTCGAAGGGGCGGGACATAATGTACATATAGAAAAACCGCAAATGTTTGAACGAGCGGTATTAGATTTTTTACACAAGAAAGGTTAAGTCCATGAGCAAATTTGATTGGAAAGTATTGGATCGTAATTATGAAGATGTAATTTACGAAACATATAATGGCATTGCAAAGATTACTATTAATCGCCCACAGGTACGTAACGCATTCCGTCCTAAAACTGTTATGGAGTTAATCGATGCTTTCACAGTAGCTCGTGAAGATAACGAAGTAGGCGTAATCGTATTGACTGGTGCAAACCACGGTCAAGGTGAAGATAAAGAAGCATTCTGCTCCGGTGGTGACCAAAGCGTACGCGGTCATGGTGGCTATGTAGGTGAAGATAATGTACCTCGCTTGAACGTGCTTGATTTACAACGTTTGATTCGCGTTATCCCAAAACCTGTAATTGCTATGGTTAATGGCTTTGCTATCGGTGGTGGTCATGTATTGCACATCGTGTGTGACCTTACTATCGCTTCTGAAAATGCTAAATTTGGTCAAACAGGTCCTCGCGTAGGTTCCTTCGATGCTGGTTACGGTGCAGGTTACTTGGCTCGCATGATCGGTCATAAACGCGCTCGTGAAGTATGGTTCCTTTGCCGTCAATACACAGCTGCTCAAGCCTATGAAATGGGTATGGTTAACTGTGTTGTACCATTCGACAAATTGGAAGAAGAAACAGTTCAATGGTGTAACGAAATTCTTGAATTGTCCCCAATGGCATTGCGCATGTTGAAAGGTGCCTTCAACGCCGATACTGACGGTCTTGCAGGCTTACAACAATTTGCAGGCGACGCTACATTGATGTACTACACAATCGATGAAGCAAAAGAAGGTCGTGACGCATTCAAAGAAAAACGTAAACCGAACTTCAAACAATTCCCTAAATTCCCTTAATAGGAACGTATTACGAGTCCATTATTAGGAATGGGATGTATTGTAAAAACGACAAGTGCGCCTCTATATGAGGCGCCTTTCTTGTAATATCTGTGGTTATTAATTATTAATCATAAGACATTATCTTTAGATACGAGGTGAGACGATGGAATGGTTACGCTATGGTGCACAGCAGTATCCTAATCGCATATGTATAAATGAATATACCTATAACGATATATATGGCGGTGTGCTTCATGTGGCTAGTGAATTGCTACCTCTTGAAAGCTCCCGTGTGGCCATTTTATCGGACAACTCTGTTACTATGGCAATCTATGTACTGGCAGCTATGCTAGCTCATAAAGAGGTATTGCTGCTGAATGTACATCTTAAGTCCAATGAGATAGAAAACCAATTGAAACAATTAGGTATTACTACCGTATTACATAGTAAAGAACGACGTAATCAACTGCCTAGTTCACTACGTGCCATTGAGTTTGAACCGCTAGAATCCATTCTGTCTAATCTCAGTTTAGAGGATACTTTCGATTGGAACTTTAATGATGCAGACATTGCGGCCATTATGAACACTAGCGCTACAACAGGTCAGTTTAAATCAGTACCACTTCGATGGGGGCAAATTAGAGCTCATGTACAAGCGTCTCAAGAGGTGCTAGGTAAAACCGAACAAGATAATTGGCTTATGGTATTACCGTTGTTCCATGTAAGTGGATTATCTATTTTGATGCGATCACTTTATAATGGAACGGCTATCACTATATTGCCTAAATACGATGAGGCAAAGGTTTTAGAACTCATTGAAACCGAGAAAATCAATATGATGTCTCTCGTGCCTACTATTTTGACTCAATTAGAACCGAAGATTACACATCATACATTACGAGTGATTCTGCTAGGTGGCGAGTTTATTCCGATGGCCTTAATCGATGCTTGTGAGAAGAAATCATTGCCAATTTATAAGACCTATGGCATGACGGAAACCTTTAGTCAAAGCGTGACCTTCTCCGTATTAGACTACCCTCATAAACGAGATTCTGTAGGTAAACCATTACCTGGTATGCAGATTCGCATTGATAATCCTGATGCGGACGGAGTAGGGGAAATCCATTTGACGGGGCCTATGGTTATGACTGGGTATATCGACAAGGAACCTATCAACGGTGATCTTAATACAGATGATATTGGCTATGTTGATGAAGATGACTTTGTATATATTCTGAATCGCCGTAAAGACCTTATCATATCTGGTGGAGAAAATATTTACCCCAAGGAGCTAGAGGACCTAGTCTATACATTGCCAGTAGTGAAGGAGTGTACCGTTATACCTGTATCTGATCCTAAATGGGGGCAGGTACCAGCGCTATTTGTAGCCTTTCATGATGGTGAAAGTATGTCGGCCGATGAGATTCTATCCTTTATGACTTCTTCCTTGGCAAAGTATAAAATTCCTAAATATGTAAAAATTTTACCTGCATTGCCTCGTAATGGCACCGGTAAAATTGTGCGTAATGAACTTCATTTAGAAGATTGAGGCGTCTATGAATGATATTTTAAATTTTAAAAGTATAACTACATATCGCCTTAAACTACCGATGAAGTTTAATTTTAAAACCGCTAAGGGTGAGGTAAAAGAACGAGAAACCATTGTAATCCGCATTGAGGACCAACAAGGTTATGTTGGCTATGGGGAATGTGTGGCTTTCACAGACCCATTCTATACGGCGGAAACCGTAGATACATGTTGGAAAAAATTGGTGGATGATTATATATTTAATCTCCGCTTGATGCGGCCTAAACCGCTTATGACCTATGTACGGCAGCTACAATTCTGGTTAAATCGAGATAATATGCCTATGACCATTGCTGCTGTAGAAAATACCCTTATCAATCTTCATTGTGAGAGACTTGGCGTCAACTCTGTTTCCTATATTATGGGACAGCCCTTACAAGATACCATTGAAAGTGGCGTTGTCATAGGTGATGTACCGATGGAACAATTGTTAGATACCGTAGAAGCTCATGTGGCAAATGGTTGTAAGCGCATTAAGTTAAAGGTGAATCCTACAGATGGCTATGAACGAGTATCTCTCGTCCGCAAACAGTATCCCAATTTAGTTTTAGCTGCTGATGCGAACCAAAGCTATTCCTATGACGATATTGACAAGGTTCGTCAATTTAATGATTTGAAACTAGCCTGCATAGAAGAGCCTTTTGCTATGACGACGCTCCAATCCTATAAAGACTGGAAGTGGGAACGTCTTAACAAGGATGATTGGAACATCGAAACACCTATCTGTTTAGATGAATCTATATTAGGCTATGATGATTTGTCCTATGCTATTGAATATGGCCTAATTGACGTTCTTAATATAAAAGTAGGGCGCATGGGCGGTCTTGTGCCAACGAAGGCAGCTATTAATCTTTGTAGAGAAAGTCATATTCCGTATTGGATTGGTAGCATGGTGGAGTCTGGAGTTTCTAAAATGCTCCATGCTCAACTCGCTGCACTAGGGGATTCCTATATGGCAGGAGACTTATCGGATTCTAATAGATACTTTGAACGTGACTTGATCTATCCTGACTTAACATTTAAAGATGGTGTTATGCATGTGCCTGATGGTGATGGGCTGGGTGTAACTGTTTTTGATGATAGATTAGAAGCGTATTGCGTGGAGAAACGAACACTATGAATTTGATTGAATCTTTACAAATTGAAAAGCCTCATATGACAAGTGAAACTACATGTGTGGCAAAAATGAATTTAGGTGACTTTCATAAGCAACCGCAAGGTTACCTAAATGGAGGAGCGACTTTAGCCTTTGCAGAAATTGCAGCTGGAATGATGAGTAACGAATTCATTGGTGCTGATAAATTTGGCGTAGGTCAATCTATTACAGCTAATCACTTGCGTCCTGTACGATGTGAAGGCTCTTTAACGGCCCATGGTACACTATTGGTAAAAGGGAAGACCTCACATGTATGGCGCTTTGATATGAAGGACGATGCAGAACGACTCATCTCTCAAGTGACCGTAACATTAGCCATTGTGGACTTTGATCGGTAATAGATAATAACAAATAACTAATAACTAGTACGTAATACGTAATAGGTAATAGATAATGATAAAAGGACAGTAAATACTATGTTAGTATCTACTGTCCTTTTTAGGTTCTGTATAAGTTAATAATTATTTATTGCTTATTGCTTGTTACTAGCTATTTACGAGTTACTGTATATAAGTCTTCTATATCTGGAATATCATAAATAACCCATGTGCCATCACCTAAATGACGCATCAAAACTCGTATATCCTTTGTCATATTCTTTTTGTTGTTTTGTATTGTTACGGTTACGGTAGCCGTATCTCCATCATCTTCAGATTTGATGTTTTTAACCTCTACATCATGCTCCTTGAAGAGGCGGCCATCTACAAGACGGTCGACCATGGACATATTGTCATCGTTTTGAGCCGTATTAGTAGAATCTGTTGAAGATGGCTGAGATTTAAAGCTATCTGGATCTTCGATATATTTTCGCATCACATCTTCGATTAAAGATGGACCAAATGTCTTAGCTGCTGCAATAGTTGCTTTACCAAATGGATTAGATGTATCTATATATTTATTGCCTTCCCGCTCTAAGATATTTTTTACAATAGATTTTGTATCTATGTGGCGTAAAGCTTCATCGGCATCTTTATCTTGAACAGCTTGATGAATAATTTTCAGCGTATAGGCTGGTGTGTGGGGAATGTACCACATGAAATACCATGCTGCTGCTAACGCACCTACAATAGCAATAATTAAGATGGTTATAAGTGATTTTGATTTCATTGTATTGCTCCAAAGTATTTTATATTACATTCTTATTATTTATATAATATATATTTATTTTATCATAGTCAAAGACGATTCACTATAACTATTAATTAGTACTATTTAAAACAGTAGAACCTTCAAATATATGTACTAATAAACTATAGAAAATATATATGCTATAAAGTGGATAGGATATATTATTGCTTTAGCTAATTAAAGAATATATAATAAAAGTATCTTTCATAAAAATTCCATATAAAGAAGGGGAGAGTATGTTTAGTAAAAAGGTTATTATTAAATCTTTAGTATGTACAGCATTGACATGTAGTTTTGCTACATGCGCATTAGCAGCAGATAAAGATAATGGAGAAAAAGTTCAATCAAGCTGGATGGATCGTACTGATATTGGTATTGGTTTTAAAGGAAGCCAGGAAGATTCCTATCATGATTATGCAATGCCTAATAAACAAATAACTGATAATAATCTAAGCTATGATACACGATTCCATTATCGTAATCATAACTCTAAGCAGAAAGTGAATACACAGTATTTTATAGAGACGTTACAACCCATAAAACAATATGGTAAAGATGGCAAATCCATGGTGTTTGTACAAGGACGATTAGATGGTAATGGTGGCGAAAAAGTTTCCACTACTACATATTGGAATGGTTCGGATTCAGATTTTGGAAGAATTGACGGTCAAGGTACCTATATTGATAAAGGTGAAGTAGTAAAACATGATACGCTTGGTGTTGTCGGTACTGCTGGTGTTGGCTATCGTCGCCTTAGTACACATGAGCATGCCTACTTCGGCGCCAATGTATTCTATGACTATGCATTTAAGGATAAACTTTCTCGTGTTAGTGCAGGATTAGAATATGTAGCTGGTCTAAATACGATTAGTGTCAATGTATACCATGGGCTATCAGAAAAAACGGTGGGTCCTTATCACGTTAGTATGTCTTTACGTCAAGTACCACGGGCAATAGATTTCCATGATAGCTTAAGTTCACCGCCTGATGGTATTCGAAAAACACCTCGATATTCTTATGAACATGTATTGGACGGCTTTGATATACGGTATACACGCGATTATAAGAATGCTCGTTGGCTATCTAGTTATGTGGAAGGATATCATTGGAAAACAAAAGCGCCAGGAGAACATCCAGAAGAGATGTACTATATTGACCAACATAAGTGGCAATCTATACATGGATTAAAGGTAGGCGCTAAAATGAATGTGACGCCTCATATTTCTGTAGATCTAGGAATTGGTAAAAGTAATATTAGTTCTGTAGAACCTTATGTATCAGTTATGTACACATTGGGTAAATCTCGATATGCGTACTTCGGTGGTAAGCATAGTGAAAATGTGATAAACACTGCACGTTCTAAGGTATTCGATAAGGTCAAACGTGGTGATATGAAGGTTGAGTATTATTGGGAACAAGACTTGCGTGATGGTCCTTGGGATCATTTGTAATTTGTATCATACTTGTAAAAATACCATAATAAACAATTTTATATAATTATGTTAAAATTGGTACCTAGTTTTCGTTAAAGAAATTTAGGTGCCAATTTTATTATTATCCTTAAGCTGGTTTTTTAGATAGTCACAAATCAGAAAAAGTATCCGCTTTACAGGCGCTTTGATTTCTGTAATTATAGGTATAATTTGTAGTATATTCAAGCATACTAAATATAAATGGCTAATATTTGAGATTTTTAATAGATAATTCCTAATTTCATATATTTTGGAAAAATTCATCAAAAAATTAGAAAAAAGTACTTGCATTAGTAGGTTACCTCATGTTAATATATACGAGTAGTCAACGAGAGTTGATACGCGGCCCCGTGGTGTAGCGGTTAACATGTCGCCCTGTCACGGCGAAGATCGTCAGTTCAAATCTGATCGGGGTCGCCATTTTTTTTTTACAAAAAACGTGCCTCGGTAGCTCAGTTGGTAGAGCAACGGACTGAAAATCCGTGTGTCGACAGTTCGATTCTGTCCTGAGGCACCATTTGTATTCCATGCGGTTGTGGTGGAATGGCAGACACGCCATCTTGAGGGGGTGGTGAGCGTACGCTCGTGAGGGTTCAAGTCCCTCCAACCGCACCATTTCTATAAGCTAATTAACAGATTGTAACGAACTGTAACAAACGATAACGGACATAGAAGTTATATAGCTATTTGGAAAGGGAGGATGTAACAAATCGTAACGTATTGTAACGATAATTTGCCCCTTTTCTGCCCCTTAAAAAAATAAATATTTGCCTCTTTTATATGAGGGTTATAATAGGCCACTGCATATGATGCGGTGGTTTTTTGTTTGTAAAAATTAAAATAAACAGTTGTTTTTTGTACACAATATAGGGTATAAAGAGTGTAAGAAGGTGAAACCATTGAAAAGGAAGAAAATAAAAAAGTGGCTACCGTTAATAACCGCGTTTATCCAACTAGCAATAGCGATAATACAGTTATTAAATCAGTAACCACAAACCACAGGGGCTCGAAAGAGCTCCAATCTTCCTTAGTATTATACCAAAGGAGAGCATATGATTTCAAGATTAACTTTAATAATTAGTATTATTGCCCTTATATTATCCGTTTATAATTTATTAGTAATATTAGGAGTGCTGAAATGAAATTAGAGGATGTAATGACAACACAAGAAGCTGCAGAACGATGGAATGTTACGGCTGATGCATTGAAACAGAATTGTAGAGGCCGAGTAAAGAATGGATTTAAGGAAGGTGAGTTTAGAAAGTCTGGGAAAATGTGGCTTGTAACAAGGCAAGGAATGGAAAGGCTATATGGTGAAGAGGAAGCTAATTCATAACAAAATAAATACTCTAATAAATGGATAATACATAATTGGGGAGTCGCTTTATAGAATATTTATACTATAATAGTATTAAAAACAATCCCCCCACATCCTTTTAGAACCGACATAGTCTTATGTGAGGCTTTTTGCTATATCTGTATTGGCAGAATTTTATATTATATGTACAATCATAGTAATTAATAATATATTGATTTTAGTATGAGAGAATTTTATGAAATTTAACTATGGCGAGACGCTGCGAATCCGAAATGATTTATATACAATCCTAGGCAAAATTCGTTACATTGATACTCATGGGGCAATTTGGTATAAGTATAAGCTGGTTAAGCATAAAAATAATGCTGAATTTTGGATCTGTTGGAATAAAAAACGTGGCGTATATCAGTTTACAAAGTTGTGCAGTAAAGCGATGCCATCTGATATGAATTTAGTACATCGTGGCTATCAGATGGTTATAGGTACAAGAGGGGATATAGATATAGATATAGATATTGCGGCTGTAGTTCGTTATGAAAAGTATGAAGATGCTAATGGTACTCATATATTTATTGTTGAAAAAGGTGTTCATACGACCGAGTATTCAAAAGGGGTTTATGTTGATAAGGAATATGTATCTATTGAAAGTGATGCAGAGATAACTAAGCCTATTCTAGATAAAATGGATACCATTAAGAAAATGAGGTTTATAGGCCCCATAATTTGGTTTCTGGCGAACTTATTAAATAATAAAAGGTAGTAACAATTTTTTGTTACTACCTTTTTGTTTGCTCTAGAATTTAGTTGTTAGCTTCAGCTGGTTGAAGTTGTTCGAGTTCTGCTTCTTTAGCATCCAATTCTTTTGCACCAAAGTGGGCAAGTACACAGAATGTAATACAAAGAATACATGCTACCATTAGGAGATAGAAACCTGCATTCCAACCGAATTTATCTGCTAAAACACCAAATAGTGTTGTACCAAGGTTGGCACCTACGATGTAACTCATAAAGCCACGAAGACCAACAGCAGAGCCTACAGCGAATGGAGGTACAATATCCATAGTTTGTACAGATGCTAAGAATTGAGGAATGTAGATTAAGCAACCTACGACAGCAGCAAAGAATGTAACCCATAAGAGGGATTCACTTTGCCAATAGCCAAAGATACAGAAGAAGATAATACTTACTGCAATGATTGCTGGTGGCATACGATAACCTTTGAAGAAGTTATCGGAAATGTAACCTGCAAAAAGTGTAGAAGGAATGGCTGCCCATTCAAAGAATAAAAAGGCGATGGACATTTCAGCCTTAGAGAAGCCTTTTACTTGTAATAAGTAAATCGGCAACCATGTAAGCATACCAAAACGAATCATGTAAACGAATGTATCAACTAGAGATACATACCAAGCATTTTTATTTTTTAATACATATTGTACAAAGATTTGTCTTGTGCTTAGGTGAGGTGCTTCTGCACTTCTATGTGCTTTATGAGATGTATCGGCAATGATTTCACTAGTTGGCGGCAAGCCTTCGCGTTCAGGACTTTCTTTAATCAAGAAGCAAATAATAACAGCTACTATAATTGCAATAATTGCAGGAATACCATAGCTGCCTAATTGCCAGTGATCGGTAGTAGTGAAGTATAGCGCAGCGGCTACGATTGGTGCTACGATACCACCACCAAGATTATGGGAGATATTCCAAATTGCCCCAAAGCGACCACGTTCCTGTTTTGGATACCATTTAGCAAGTGTGATGAAGGATGGACCTACACCAAAGCCTTGGAAGAAACCATTAAGAACTACTAATACTAAGAAGAAGGCGAGGCTGTCGGCAAAGCTCATAAAAATGTTGATAATTGCACAGCAAATAAGGCCGAAAGCCATAAATTTTGCAGGGCTTGCTTTGTCGGCAAGACTACTCATGAAGCCTTTACTTAGACCATAGGCGATAAGCATACCACTAGATAACAAACCGATTTCGGTTTTGCTCATGTGTAAGATATCTGATAAAAAATGAGTTGATAAGGCAAAGTTGTTACGAACAATATAGTATGCTGCGTAACCAATGAAAATACCGATTAAAGATTGGAATCTGTATTTATAGTATAGATTCATAATCATATTCTGTGGTACAGATGATTTTGCCTCTTTTGGTTGTAGAAATGAAAACATTATTATTACCTTTCTTTCTTAATAACCAAATTCTAGTGCACTGCTAATACTACCACTTATAGATGATTTATGTAAATGATTTATGGTACGAAAATAAGCGTTTATGTCATGAAATTTATTAATAATACAATTTATATAAATATTTTGCAAGTATTTATTAGTAAAAAGAAAAAGATAAAATTTTTCTAAAATATTGACAAAGTTATTTTATAATTGTATATTAAAGGTGACATACTGGCGTGTCGTTAAAGGGACTTAGAGAGAGTTAGCCAGACTGACATACGATATAGTTCGAGAGTAACTATATACATAAAAAGGCATGCCGCTGAGAGACGAGAGAAGGGTGGTGTGCCTTTTTTGTATGCCTAATTTCTGAAATATAAAATTTTATTAAAATAGTACTGTTTGTGTGTTTAAAGAATAGACTAAAACCTCCCTATGTAATACAATGTATTATCAACGCAACGTTATCTCTTTAATTGGCTTATCAAGAATGTAGATAATGTAGAAAACCCTAGGTACTCAGGAAAATCATTGACATGTAATAAGCCTGGCCTTTGGCATTATCGCATTGGTAATTATAGAGTCATTGCTGATATTAATGATGATAGATGTATTATTTTAGCGTTAGAAGTTGGATATCGAAAAGATATTTACAAATAGAGGATATACTATGAAATACTTACGTCGTGAACTTAATCAAGTAGAAAAAGAATATTTAAAACAATTTGGACAAGACTCTTTGAACCGTGTCGTTCTACACGATCCAAATACAAAGGATAAACAAGAGGTACAAGATACGATTGATATTCTAAAAGCCGCTATGGCTAAAAATAAACCTCTAGAACAAGTTCCAGAGGATATGTGGAAGCTTATTGAGTTTTAAAGGATGAATCATCTATTTCTTACATACAGCTCAATAAAATAAAAGGCACATTGTTAATCGAATGACCTTCCTAATTTGAGGAGGTAGTTCAAAGCAATGTGCCTTTTTGTTATAGGTTATAGAGTTCAGGTTTGCGATCTCTAAAGATATTAATTTTGTTACGGATATCTTCGACTACAGCGAGGTCGATGTCTACGGAAGCAATGCCTTCATTAGTGTCCATTTCGAGTAGGTTGGTACCCCATGGGTCATATACAGCAGAGTGGCCTGTGCTTTGGACGCGGCCCACTGTGCCACAGCCGTTTACGGCGCAGACGAAGAGTTGGTTTTCAATAGCCCGCACTTCATTGAGTACTTGCCAGTGGCGTAGACGCATTGTAGGCCATTGAGCAGGCACAAATAACAATTCTGTGCCTGGTAATGCCGCCATTCTTACTAGTTCAGGAAAACGGATGTCGTAACAGATGACCGTGCTACAAGGTATTCCGTCTAGTTCAAAATGCGTAGTATGAGTACCGCTAGCAAAGTATTTGTCTTCCTTAGCAGGGCTAAAGCCGTGCATCTTAGAATATTCACCTACAAGTTCACCGCTTCGGTTGTAAACATAGGATGTATTAAATACGAGATTTTCTTTTGCAACTGCTACAGATCCGCCTACAATATTTACATTATGTTCTTTAGAAAATGCACTTAATAAGGCTTTTGTGCGTTCCCCATTGTTATCAGCGATATTGATTAACTCTGTAGATGGATAAAAGCCGGTGTTCCAGGTTTCCGGTAATACGATAATATCTGGATTTTCAGATAGGGCCTGATTCAATAATTCTTGAACTCGATTGTAGTTATATTCTACGTCGTTTACGTGGACATCCATTTGTATGAGAGTAAGACGTTTTTTCATGGTAAATCCTCTGTGTATTAAAATAGTATAGTTTACGTTATATAGTATATAATTAGAATATTAAAGCATTATTGAGCGTATTACAATATAACAATGGTAATAGTTTAAATACTATTCTTTTGTGGGAATGGATAAAATGGATTTAGATAACACTAGATGTACAGGCTATCATTGCCATAGGTATTCCAGATGAGCCTGTGTATCCTAGACCTAGAAAATCGATTGATGAGGTACTAGTAAAGCGTTAGTTTTTTACTAATCTTCATAGAAATGTTATAATATTCTGTATATAATTGTGTTCTAATAGAGGAGGACCTATGAAACGGATTCCATTGGTAACACTATTAGTTGTCGCATTGGCTGTGGTTTTAGCCGGATGTGGATTGCTTTCACAAAAAACGGAACCACCTAGTCCAACGGCGCCTGTAAAAGAAGTCAAAATGGTACATCCATCAGGTATTCCTGTTCTTATGTATCATAAAATTGGCGATGATAAAGATAATGATGCGGTTATTCGTGAGGATTTATTCAGAGAACAAATGAAGTTCCTCAAAGATAATGGTTATAATCCTTTAACGATGGATCAACTATATGATTATGTCGTAAATGGTGCAGCAGTGCCTGAAAAACCTGTTGTATTAACCTTTGATGACGGCTATGCAGATACGTATTCTATCGTATATCCAATTATGAAAGAATATGGTTTCGCAGCTACTGTGTTTATCAATCCTGGCGATGTAGGTACACGGTTAACTTGGGATCAAATTCGTGAAATGCATAAAAATGGTATTACCATTTCCAATCATGGATTCCAACATATCGAAATGGGCCAATTGTCTGAAGCTAAACAAATTGAAAATATTACAAAGGCTCAAGAAGCCCTTGCAAAAGAGGTGGGCATCAAGGATAATCCTTGGTTCTGCTATCCTTATGGAGATAAAAATGAATTCACCGATGTTGCTACCAAGAAAGCAGGTATCAAAATGAGCATGGCCATGAAATCTGGCTGGGCCCATACAGGTGATAATCCATATAACATATTGCGTGTTTGGGTTGGTAATGCTGTTGATATTAAACATTTTGAAGAACGCATTAGCACTGAACATTTCACTGATTTATAAGGAGAAATACATTGTTCAAAAAGAATTGGGTAAAGTTCATCATCATGGTGTTCTTATTTACCGTTGTAACTTCACCATTCGTGGTGCTCTTTGGACCATTTAATAATGTAAAGCGCGCCGTTATTGGTGCCATATTGCAATCTCGCCATCCTCATTACATTACATGGCTATTCAGTGAAGATGAATTGCAATCTATTTTGGGCACTGTTGGTGTTGTTAAAAGCCAAGATTTGTTTAAGTTTAATGCTCGTGAAGACAGGAGTTTAAACCTTGAAAAAATTCAGTCTGCTCGCTATGTAGGCTATATTCTTGAAATTCCAGATCCTCGTCGTATCGAAGTCGGTACAGCTGCTAATATTCAAGAAAAAGGCGATACTACAAGTAATATTGCGAAGATGAATAATGCGGTAGCTGCTATCAATGGCGGCGGTTTCCACGATCCTAATGGTACTGGTACAGGCCGTTTGCCTTATGGCTTTATTTTACATGATGGTGAATATGTCATCGGTAAAGATGTAGGACCTGAAGAGGCGGTAGACTTCGTAGGCTTCTCTAAATCTGGTAACCTTATTGCAGGTAACTACGATAAAACACAACTTAGTGATATGAAAGCCATGGAAGGTATTACCTTTGGGCCACCTCTTATCGTAGATGGTAAGAAGATGATTACCGAAGGCGATGGCGGTTGGGGCGTAGGTCCACGTACTGCTATCGGTCAAAAGAAGGATGGTACCGTACTATTCCTCGTAATCGATGGTCGTCAACCAGGCTATTCTCTTGGCGCTACACTACGTGACGTACAAGATATTCTATATGAAAAAGGTTGCTATATTGCAGCGAATTTAGATGGTGGTTCTAGTTCCACACTATATCTCAATGGTAAAGTAGTGAACAAACCAGCCGATTTGTTAGGGGAACGCATGATCCCAACGGCGTTTATCGTGAAATAGGAGGACACATGAAACCTTTTACGCGTGTACTGAGCGCCTTTGCGGTAGGTATTCTTCTGCAAGGTGGGGTGTACCTATACCTTGATCAATATATGTTTGCACCGACTACAGATTTTAATGTAGCCGGCGCTTCTAAGGATGATACTAAAAACTTCCCTGATATTAAGGAAGGTACTAAATATGTATCATATGACCGTCAGTTCATGGCGGTTGTTACTGAAAGCTCTTTGAAGATTTATAAGGCTAATGAAAGTAAGCCTACCACAATAGATTTGAAGGGCCGCTCTATTAGTTACTTTAGTTGGATGCCTGACCGTAACTATGCCATCATGGGTCTATATGACTCTAGAGAGGTTGTTATGGCTCGTCTCAATGCGGATGATCCTGAACATGAAGTAGATACAAAACTTGAAGATTTGCCTCGTAATAGTAAAATCGTAGATGCTGCGTATTCTGAAGCGACGAATGTTGTGTACATGAAGGTAAAAGTTCAAGAAAACGCATATCGTATTTATCGTACTGATGCGAACTATGATACGCGTCGCGTTTATATGCAGGCTACGGATATTGGCCATATTGGCGTATTCTATGATGAAGATAGATTCTTCTATGACAACGTTAAAACTGGTGATATCTTCATGTTTAACGGCATTGAAGGTGGTTGGCGTGTAATTAATCCACCAGGACGTTTCCGCCTAATTGGCGTTGATATGGATAAAACTATCTATATTGCTCGCGTGGATGAAGATAATAATGCCCTAACTATTTATACAGGTAAATTGGGTGTAGGCTTCAAACCAGTTTATAAATATAATCATCCTACTACATTCAATGAATTGACATTGTCCGATGTAAAAGACATTATCAAGAATGGTAGCGACGAAACTACAAAGGTGACAGAGGATGATACATCATCTAAATCATCTAGCGATAGTAAAAAGAAATCTTAAGAAAAGGCCTTTATAATGATTCATTATAAAGGCTTTATTCCTATACTCGTTTGTACTATAAGGATATATATGAATATATTATTTGTACGACTCAGCTACATAGGGGATATACTACATGCCACACCTGCTGCGCGCTGGATCAAAGAGCATTACCCAGAGGCAAAGCTACATTGGATCGTAACCCCTAGTATGGTAGAACTTTTACAGGGAAATCCCTATGTAGATGAAATCATTCCTTGGGAGCGGGATGAATACGAAGCACATTCTAAAAAACTACATATTCCAACGATGTGGCGCATGTGGTGGGAACTTAGAGATAAGTTAAAACCATACAAATTTGATGTGGCTGTCGATGTACAAGGGCGACTCATAACAGGGCTCGTTTTATTGGCATCAGGTGCACCTATTCGCCTTGGGCTTGGTGGTACAAAAGAGCTAAATTGGATGTTTACTAACTACAAGGCAAAGCCGAGTACAGATCATGTCATTAAGCGCTATATAGAGGTTGCTAAATTACTGAATACAGCCGTTGTAGAGCATAGTGGATTAACTACATCTACTACTGTTATCGCCGATGATGAAAAACCTTGTATAGTCAACGGTTCTAATGGTAAACGGTTATACCACATGGATTTTTTTGTACCCTCCGATTTGCATGCTTGGGCAGAAAATCAGTGGGAATCAATCAATTATGACACCTCCTTAAATCGCGGAGAGGTGGACAAGCCACTGCGTATAGGTCTTGTCCTAGGCACATCTTGGGCGACGAAAGAGTGGCCTCAAGAGAAATGGTATTCTCTCATTAAATCTCTCCAGTATAGAGCCAATTTTGTGTGCTTAGGCGGTCCAAAAGAGGCAACTCAATACAAACCGTTGATGGACTCCATAACGGCTGATGGCCTTGATAAAATTATGCTGAATATGTTGGGGAAAACCACACTTCAAGAGGTAGGGGCTTTAATTGAAAGTTGCGATGTAGTAGTGACTGCTGATACGGGTGCATTGCATATTGCACTAGCTTTAAATAAACCTGTTGTCGCGCTTTTTGGACCTACAGATCCTAAGCTGTGGGGACCGTTGACGGGGAACTTTAAGGTTCTTGTTAATGATGAGTTAGATTGCTTAGGATGTCGTAAACGACGTTGTCCTAAGCCTGATCAATATTGTATGTCTGGTATTGAATCGGTACGCGTGAAAAAGGCAATTTTCGAATTAATAGGAGATAAACATGGCAAAGTTTAAAATTCAAAAAGGCTTATCCGATGCGGATATGATGAAAAACTTTAAAGATACTGAAAATTTTGAAGAAACAATGCTTGATAGAGAGCGTTCTGCTAAGAAACCTGTCGTATATCAAAGTCCAAAACAAAAGGAAGATGCATTCTATCGTGAATTCCTTACAGAGAAGGTAGAAACTTTAATTGGTAAAATGTTGCTCGATATTAAGATGGAATACTTCAAAGAAGGTGAGGGTGCATTCTCTATCCAAGTTAAACGAGATGGTAAAAATATCGTTCTTGAAACGGCACCAAAAAAGGTAAAACCTGAAAAATAATATAATAATAATTGCTTACTATAAGAACCTACCTATAAAAGGTAGGTTCTTTTGTATATTTATAAATCACAATAATACAGGTGCATTATCAATAAAAGTGATGAGCTCATAAGTGTACCGATGATTATCGAAGTACTAGATTTATAAATACCGATATACTTTGGCGGCTGGCCAATAATAACTAAAAATTATTGCGATATAAATTTTGGTTTCTCATTAAAAAGAGAAATTACAAAGAAATTAAATTGATTAAAAATACATGTTAAATCCTAGCTTCTTAGCACTTTATTGTGATTTCTATCACGAAAAAATCATAATTGAATACATGAAATCATGAGTAAATAGCATAATGTGGTTGTTGACAAAGAATTCTATAAGTAGTCTAATATAAGTATGTCTTAACGATTGCTTGAGTATTTGCTCGTGTGAGCAAGTGCTATAAAAATCGTAAAAAAATAGGTATGAGATAGTTATGTAGTGGATGTATAAAATTACATGCATAAACTATTTCGATTTGGAGGATTAACATGGCTAAAAAATTAAGAATCTGCGAAACCGTTCTTCGCGACGGTCATCAATCTATTTTGGCAACACGCATGCGTTACGAACAAATGGAACCAGTGCTTGGCCTTTTAGATGAAATTGGTTATGAAGCTCTTGAATGTTGGGGCGGCGCTACTTATGACAGCTGTCTTCGTTTCTTGAATGAAGATCCATGGGAACGCCTTCGTAAATTGAAATCCAATTTGAAAAACACTCCACTACAAATGTTACTTCGTGGCCAAAACTTGTTGGGCTACAAACACTACTCTGATGATGTAGTAGAAGCATTCTGTAATGCAGCTGTAAAAAATGGTATTGATCGTATCCGTATCTTCGACGCATTGAATGACCCTCGTAACATGGAAGCTGCTATTAAGTACTCCAAAAAAGCAGGCGCACACGTTCAATCCGCTATGGTATACACAATCTCCCCAGTTCATACAACTGAAAGCTTCTTGAAAGTAGCTGAAACATTGGTAGAAATGGGTACAGATTCCTTATGTATCAAAGATATGTCCGGTTTGTTAGGACCTGCTGATGCATATGATTTGGTTTCCACATTCAAAAAACGTTTTGGCGAATTGCCAATCGACTTGCACAGCCATTTCACTTGCGGTCTTGCAAGCACTACATACTGGGAAGCTGCTAAAGCTGGCGTAGATATCATCGATACTGCTATCTCTCCATTCGCTCATGCAACTAGCCAACCAGCTACTGAAACTATGATTGAAATGTTCAAAGGCACTGAATGGGATCTTGGTCTTGACCTTGATAAATACATTCCATTAGTTGACCACTTCCGTAAAGTAAAACAACAAATCGCTGAAGAATTCAACTTGAAACCAGCTAGTGATGTAATCCCAGCAGTTCGTCGTTACCAAATTCCTGGCGGTATGTTGTCCAATACTCAAAACCAATTGAACGAAATGGGTATGGGCGATCGCTTCTTCGACGTTATGGATGAAATGCCACGCGTACGTGAAGACTTGGGTTACCCTCCATTGGTAACTCCAACATCCCAAATCGTTGGTACAATGGCTATGATGAACGTTATGATGGGCGACCGTTATAAAATGGTTCCTAACGAAGTTAAAGACCTTGTACGCGGTAAATACGGTGCATTGCCTGGTAAAATTTCTGATGAAATCCGTCACACTATCATCGGTGATGAAGAACCTATCACTTGCCGTCCAGCAGATCTTATCGAACCTGAATTGGAAGGTTACCGTCAAGATTTAGCTTCCAAAGGCTACAATGGTATCACTGACGAAGACGTATTGACTTACGCTATGTTCCCAGAAGTTGCTATTAACTTCTTCGATGCAAATCGTCGTTAATCCAAATATTAAAAGAGGATTCCTTAGGAATCCTCTTTTTTTGTGTTTACATAGTAATCATAAGGTTGAAAAATATAGATGATGTAAACGCGTTTTTTTGGATATGATATTTTTATATTTAGAGAGTTTATAAAAAATATAGAGATTATTGTAAGGGGGGGATATAAATATTTGTATTTTATGTCCAAAAAAATACTTGTATCGCATTTATGTAATTCGCCCGGATGCGTGTGGATTGTATTAAAAGTTATAAAATGCTAGATAAAATAAGGCTTACCGTACTTATATATCAACTATTAATTATAAACTGATGATGAATAAAAAATGAAAGCTACATTATTTTTTTGATTAATATACTTGCTTTAAGTATTAAAAATAGCGTAAACTATAAGGAGTATCTAAGATTTATGATATTGAGGTAACCCTGTGAATTTACAAATACGGATTTGGATATCCAATGTTGTGCTCTTTGTAGTGCCTATTTTGATAGCAATTATCTTATTTTTGCTATACTTTACAGGTCTGCGCATATTGGCTAATGCCGGTTACTATTTGCGTATTGAGCAGGAACAACAGTTTAAAAGTGTCAGTCGAATCACTGAAACAATTACCTTTTATGGTTTAGAAAACAACTTAATAGATAGCTTAGTCAAGCCTAGCTATAGCCTGCTGGATCCAAAGGAAGTATATGTAGAAGTACTAGATCAAGGTAATATGGTGTATAACTATGGTAATCCTCAAATCTATAGTGCCTCTGCTATTGTTGGCCTTATTGATGTAAACCCTGAATTACAAGGTATCGTATATCAGTCCAATAATACTTTCGTATATGAAATGAGGAAATACGATGGGCGTCATGCTTACGTATATCATATTGCTATAAAGCGAGCTACTCATGGTAGTGATAGTTTAATGGAATCAGTTTCCTTCTATATTATTGTAGTGGCTATATTACTCTTTATTGTTACCTTCTTTGCTATTAACCGATTTGTTACACGCTTCATTATGATTCATGTTAAGAATATGACAAAATCGTTAGAAATGGCCAATCGTCAGATTGAAATGGAACAGGAACAACAAAAAGAGTTGTTAGCAGGGATATCCCATGATATCCGAACACCATTAACAGCTATTAAAGCCTATGCAGAAGGTGTTCGTGATGGTATTGCACCAACAGAAGAGCAACAAAAACGCTATATGGGAATCATTTTGAAACGGGCTAATGATTTAGATTCTATGTTAGAGGAATTGTTCCTTATTACAACATTGAATTATAAGAAAGAGTCACGTCCATCTGAACGAATTGAACTTGGTCAATATGTACGTGATTTTGTTGAAGATCATTTGGCTCCTTATCAAACAAGAGGACTTGAAATCAAATCCCGCATAGCAACTGAAAATGCTTTTATTAATGCAAATCCACAATTGTTACAACGTGTTTTGCAAAATGTGTTGAATAACAGTGCTAAGTATAAAATGGCCGATATTGGTCATTGTGTGATTGATGTAACTAGTGATGATGATTATGTATACTGTGTTATCAGTGATGATGGCCCAGGGGTACCGCCGGAATCTCTAGAGCGTCTAATGCGCCCGTTTTACCGTGTAGATTCGTCTCGTACGAACCCACAAGAAGGTAGTGGTCTTGGATTATCGATTATTCGTCGAATTATGGAAATCTTTGAAGGCCGAGTTGTGATTGAAAATGTAAGACCACATGGTCTACGTGTTATATTAGAATTTCCTAAACAAGGAGAAGAATCATGAGTGAACATATCTTAATTATTGAAGACGATTTGGATATCGCCAATATTGAGCGTGATTATTTAATGGTGGCAGGTTATGATGTTACGATTATGACTAATGGTACGGATGGTATTGAGGCTGCTTTAAATACTCCTGTAGACCTTATCATCCTTGATGTTATGTTGCCAGAAATGGATGGTTTTGAAGTTTGTCGCCAAATTCGTGACAAGGTTCGCGTACCAATTGTAATGGTAACGGCTCGTCTTGATGATATTGATAAAATCCGTGGCTTAGGTGTAGGCGCTGATGACTATATTGAAAAACCATTCTCTCCATCTGTATTGATTGCAAAAATCAAAGCTATGCTAGCTCAATATAAACGGTTAACAGAGCGTGATGCGATGGAAACTAATGCTATTCAATCCGGTGAGATTCGCCTTGATCCTAAGATGATGAAAGTTTGGGTAAACGAAAAAGAAGTTCACCTTAAAAAGAAAGAGTTTCAATTATTAGAATTTTTAATGCGTAACCGTGATATCGTATTTAGTAAAGAAGAATTATACTCTCGCGTTTGGGGGCTAGACTCCTATGGTGATTATGCAACAGTAGCTGTACATATCAACCGTTTACGTGAAGAAATTGAAGATAATCCATCAGATAGTAAACATATTATTACCGTATGGGGTGTGGGTTATAAATTTGTTTGATAACTGAAAAATATATTCATACTATATTCACGTTATTCGTGGCTGTTGATTAAATATGAATTTATCGAGGGTTATTATATAGATATAATCAAAGTTTTAACAATATTTTATAATGTTACTTTGATAATTTAGATATACAATGTATACTAATTCTAGTAAGGCTGAAGTTTGATTCCGGAAAAGTACAAACTAAACTTCTCTCTCTTAATAAGTTCTCTCTCAAACTTTTCTGGGTCATATATACTCTCTCTCAACAGTCCTTACACTCTCAAACTATATGCATAAAGGGCATTTGCTAGCGACGGCTAGTGAATGCCCTTTATGTTTTATATGATAGCTTTATATAGAACTTTTGGTTCGTGTTATTTCGGGTTATAGGACAAAAAGTGTTGCTGTTAATGCCGATGGAACTAGTTAAATACTAGCTCTATCGGCATTTTATCTTT
>NZ_JAJEQD010000016.1:0-47847 GCF_020687175.1 Veillonella fallax
TATGTGGTATTTGCATAACCATTTTGTGTGCGCAAGGCTCTGTGTCTTTGTTGCCATATAAAATCACCTTTCTTTTGTATATAATGCGGCTTGAACACCTACATTATACTTAAGCAAGGTGATTTTTTTGTATAACTTTCGTTGCCGCACCCGCATAGCGGGTGGTTTTATGATTCGCGACTACGTCGCGAACCAGTCTAAAGACAATAATAAAAACGACTACTTTCACAGGATCATACCTGATTCAGTAGTCGTTATTTATAAAGTATATTAGTTTAAAGCTTTACTATTGTCAGTCATCATCGTAAGATGCTATTTCATCAATAGGTTTGACTATAATTATACTTCTGTTTTTTTCAATTGGTCATTACCAACGCCTGTTTTTTGAAGAATCAATAGGATGATACTCATTGCCATGCCTACTACAGTCGCAAGGCCCATGCCTTTCAACACAACAGGACCTACAGCAAGTTCAGCACCGCTAAGGCCTACAACAAGGATAACAGATGTTAAGATCATGTTCACAGGATTTGTATAATCTACCTTGCGTTCTACAAGCATGCGCAAACCGGATGCTGCAATGATACCGAACAAGAGAATGGATACACCCCCCATAACCGGTACTGGGATAGCATGGATAAGAGCAGCTACTTTACCTACAAAGGAGATAATCATAGCAAGAACAGCAGCACCGCCGATAACCCATACACTGAAGCAACGGGTGATAGCGAGTACACCGATGTTTTCACCATATGTCGTATTTGGTGTAGCACCAAAGAAACCAGATAAAATATTCGCAAGACCATCACCGAGCAAAGAACGTTGTAAGCCTGGTTCTTTCATCAAGTCTTTGGATACGATGTTACTAGTTACAACCAAGTGACCTACATGTTCTGCAAATACTACAAAGAGTGCTGGCATAATCATGATGATTGCATTGATATCAAATACAGGCATGCCATAGAACTGCGGTAAGGAGAACCAAGGTGCAGCCTCTACGCTAGAGAAATCAACAACACCCATAAAGGCGGATAATATATAGCCGGAAACAACGCCAATCAAAACAGGGATAACTGCTAAGAAACCACGGAACACAACAGTACCAAGCAAGGTAACAACTAAGGAAAACATAGAAATAAATACAGCTTGGCTGTGGCTCATGCCCAAATCTTGATTACCAATAAGGCCAGACATGCTCATCGCTACTGGTGCCAATTCCAAACCAATAATAGCAACGATAGCACCCATGGCAGCCGGTGGGAATAACTTATCAATCCAACGCGTACCAATATAGCGAACTAGAACAGATAAAATCACAAAGGATAAACCAAATACAACGAAGGCACCTTTAGCTGCCTCATAACCGAGGCCGGCAGATAATACACCAGCTACAGGAGCAATGAAAGCAAAGCTAGAACCGAGGTATGCAGGGATTTTACCTTTACATACGAATAGGTATAGCAATGTACCGATACCATTCATAAATAAAGCTGTTGCAGGATCTACCTTTAACAAATATGGTACTAATACAGTAGAGCCAAACATAGCAAATAAATGTTGGAAACTAAGTGGCAACATACGCCCCCAAGACGGGCGCTCTTGAATATCAATATAATCCTTCATTTTTTCCTCTCACCACAATAACAACACTAGGTTCCAACGCTATACCCGGTATGATATAGCATTGGATTTTACACATATATGTTACTCTTATGAAACATAAGAATTACACATCAATTTTTAGGTCTCGGACGTCTACGCGTTGGTCTTCTAGGCTCTCTAGGTCTAAACGGACCAGGCATTTCAGTCTTGTCTGTTTCTTGAGTCGCCTTAGGTTTGAAGCGACTTTGTGTCTCTTCACGCAAGGATGGTAAATCCTCAGTCGTACCAACTTGTTTTACCCCTTCTACATTACGGCGACCAACACTAGCTAACAAGCCTATGGCCATAAAGTTCATTAACAATGAAGAACCGCCATAACTAATAAATGGCAAAGGCACACCTGTTACCGGCATAATACCGCAAACCATGGCAATGTTAAATAATGCTTGTCCACTGATGAGCAAGGTTATCCCCATCGCTAACCATTTGCCAAATTCATCGCGAGATCGATTAGCAATGCGGAATCCAAAGAATGTAAAAGCTGCCACCAAAAGAACTACAAAGACAGCTCCAACAAAGCCCATTTCTTGAGCCCACACGGCAAATGCAAAGTCTGTATGTGCTTCTGGCAAGTAAAAGTACTTAGATGTACCTTGCATAAAGCCTTCCCCAAGAATACCGCCAGAACCTACGGCCAAAAGGCCTTGCACCGTTTGATAGCCCATATCTTGAGCATGAGGCCAAGGGTCGAACCAAGACTGAATCCGTTCCCAACGATACGGTGACATACGAGCTGCAATAAAGCCTATCACACCAGCTACAGCAAAGGCACCACCAAAGAACTGACCATCAAAACCTGCTAAATAAATTAATATGAAGGAGAACCCAAAGATTAGCACAGTTGTCCCCATATCTGGTTGCAAGATTGTTAACACTGCAAAGATGATAGGCCAAACTAACATTGGCAACATATAACCTACGCGTTCACTCACATAACCTTGTAAGTTTGTGAGTGGATTATTATATCTTGATTTACCCCATTTTCTCATGGTACTCAATTTAGCGGATGTCCATATTATGGCAGCTAACTTGGCAAATTCCGACGGCTGTATCGATACAGGACCGATAACAATCCACCGACGCGCACCATTAATGACAGAGCCCGCCACAAGAACTAACACCATGCCTATTAGGGTTGCAATCATTATGCGTTGCAACATATGTGGCTTTTGTAGTTGTCTATAGTCATACCGATATAAAATAACACCTATTGCCATTGAAAGAAATAGGAAACCTATATGTTTTGAAAAGTACCCTAAAAGCCCTGTATTTTCGTAAATAGAGCTAATATAGGTGGCACTGAAGATATTCACACTACCTATAATCGTGATGAGCAATATAGGTAAGAGCATACCTTGTAAATCATTTTTAAAGAGTGAGCCCCACCGACTATCCCCCTTATTCGGTGTTTCCATGTTAAGCCTCCTTTTGTACTTTTGGCTTAATTGCTTCTAAGCGAAAAATAGGTTGCCCTTTAGCACTAAACTTTTCTTCATACTCAGTTTTTACATTTGGAAGGTCTGTACTATGTAAATCATAGGTTACATTTTTAAGTTCCCATCCGCATTCTTTGAATTCTTCAAGAGAGAACATAAATAAGCCTTCATTATCAGTTTTAAAGTGAACCTCACCACCGTCTTTTAAAAGACGAGCATAACGATCGAGGAATGTATGATATGTGAGGCGACGCTTAGCATGTTTTGCCTTAGGCCATGGGTCACAGAAGTTGATATAGAAGCGATCTACTTCACCTGGCGCAACAATCTCTTCAATACCAGCAATATCAAAGAGAGATACCTTAGCATTATCTCGTTCTGCTTCAAAAATCTTTTGTGCTGCGTAATAAATTACCCCAATTTGCACTTCAAATCCTACGAAGTTAGCATCTGGATACGCTTCGGCCATACCCGCAATAAAGCGTCCCTTACCTGTACCAAGCTCCATATATAATGGTCGTTCAGGATGTGCAAACAACTCACGCCATTTACCCTTATACTGCTCTTGACCAGATAAAATAATATGAGAGTCATATTCGTGGATAGCTTCATCAATCCACGGTTTCCTACGAAGGCGCATACTTTCTCCTTACATCTATATTAATTATTAATTATATCTATTATTACAGGTCATATACCTATCTTATTAATTATAGAAAAGGGGGCGTTAAACGTCAATTATATTTCCCTTTTCTACATATGATTTAGAACATAAAAAGACCTACCTCCGAAGAAGTAGGTCTAAATGATATTAGAAAATCAAAGTTTCAAGATTTTCAATTTGATATTTGCTGAGGCCAAGCTCAGATAAACTCTTTTCAGATGCAGCGAATAGATTATTTTTACCTACACGCGTACCTAAAGCTGCGGCAGCGACCAATTCACGGTCTAATTTACCTAGGCGAGAACGATTGCGATTTTGTGGTTTCGGCTTCTTCATACGGAACGTATTATATTGAACCCCTTCCTTAGCGTCCTCAGGCTTCTGCTTTGTTAAAGCAGCCCCATTAGTGCCATTCCCCAATAAAGCACTAAGTCCTGTTTGCTTAGGAACCATTTTTTCGTAATCAGCACCAAACTCAGGGCGCTCTTCACGCAATTGATCGAATGTAGCTAGAGCTGCATTCATTTGCTTCAAACCAGCAGCAGAGTAAAGTTGACGAATCGCAATACTCACCTCTTGCGGTGTCAACGTACCTCGCTCAATAGCAGAAGCGATTGTACTTTTCAACGCACCTTGATCACCGGACGCTGTATAGCGACCGATATCAACTAAGTCTTTTTGACGTGCATTGAGTTCTTTAGGCGTATATATATTTATCTCAGATATAGACGGCGCCTGCTTAGAAGGCTGTTCTCCCGCCCCATTAGCCTCAGACATATAGCCACCGGCGACGATGGCCACGGCTAATGTTAAGGTTAATACTTTTTTCAACGTCTTAGAATCTCCCTTTTCATTAATACTTACTTATATAATACTGTGATATTTCTGTACATTAACAACAAACTTGTTCTACTGTAATACATACTGTAGATAATATTATATAATACTTCATCTAATTTTTATAGTCCTATTCGAAAAAAATCTATAATCTTTTAACATTTTTTATATTTTTATAAAATATAACATTAAAATAATGCAGTAGAAATCGGAAATTCACTAGATTCCTACTGCATTTATAGAGAGAATTATTTATTTAATATTTTATCAAACTAAACGGATAAAATTTGTTTGGCATCAGCCACAATCTGTTCTAAAGAAACTCCATTGTCTCTTAACAGTTCAGTTGCATCATAACGATCGTGGAACTCTTTAGCAATACCTTCACCACGGCGAGTTACTTGAGATTTATGTAAAATACTGTAATCTGTCGTATCAACCACACCAGTAGATACAAACTCACCTACAGGAACACGAATGGCTACAGGATGATCCTGTTGATGTACGGCATATTCCGTCATAGCCAATAGTTCTTCATTATTGGTAGGTGCTAAATTGACGAGCTTGTGCCGTTAGATCTGTTAATTCAGTAAGGGATAAGCCTTTTAAATCGGCTGGAGATTTTATATCAATTAAGTTCATATGTGTTCCTTTCATTAGGTGTCATATAACAATACAACCTCTAGAATTTGTATTGTATTACTAACCGTGCTATACTGTATGTCCAGCATGTAATAAGTATAGAACTTAAAGTTAGGTTTAAGTCAAGCGAGAACGTAAAACTTAACTCTAACCTTAAAAATATACGTATATTATACGCTTAATACATTACTCCTGACACTAAATCTTTTACGAATTTAATATGAACCCAAAAGGAGGTCCTATGACATATACTGTTGGCGAAATCGCAAAAAAACTAAATGTTGCACCTTCTACATTACGTTATTATGATAAAGAAGGCTTATTGCCCTTCGTAGAACGTTCTGCTGGTGGTATTCGTGTATTCCATGACGAAGACATGGATTGGTTAGAATTGATTGAATGCATGAAGCATACAGGTATGCCTATTAAGGAAATAAAACATTTTATCGACTACTGCGTCGAAGGTGATAGTCGCATTAATGAAAGATTATCTATTATTAGAAATCAACGAGATCGCGTATTAGTAGAAATCGAACACCTACAAGCACGCTTGTCCATGCTAGAATTTAAAACATGGTTTTACGAACAAGCTAAGGCTAATGGAACTACTAGCTTTTATGAAAGCTTAACACCTGATGACGTTCCTGTAGAGTATCATAAATACTTTGAACGCAAATGGCGCGCTGATAAAGAAGCCGCTGAAAAAGGTGAATCACCTAAAAAATATAGAGCTGTATAACAAAGAGGAGCTATCCAACGGATAGCTCCTCTTTTACATTACAAAATGATTATAGAACCGCTTATATTAGCAACGCTAAGAGGCTCTAAGGTTTATTTATTGGGACTTTCAAATATAGTTCTATACCCCTTATCAGTGACAGCAACGATTTGCTCAATCTCCTCTGTAGGATCATCTGTAAACGTAAAGCTTTCACCGGCATCAAATGATGCACTTGTACCACAGGAAGAACTCAAATCGCGTGGCACCGGACGAAGTTCTATATTTGTTACCCCTTCAGGAGCCTCTCGTTTAAAACGAATGGCTCCAAAGTGAGAGTAAAACGTAGCAATATATTTCATAGTCACTCATTTCTAACTCAAGCATTGGCACGTTTTGTATTAACTACAGCAATAATAAATGCTACTACAAAACCAACAACTACAGCAATTTCACCATTTAATGTAGGGCCTGCACCAGAAGCGGCTAAGCCAAAATTATGAGCAAATGCTGCACCAGCCCCGAGGCCAAGTACTGTAACAGCAGAATCGGAATTACCTTCACCAGTCATAATTAATTGACGCAACGGACAACCGCCAAGCAATACGCTACAGAAACCAGCAAGCGCCATGCCTAGGAAGTTCCACAATCCATCTGTATGTGCAATCGGTTGGTTTTCAAAGCCAAGATGGAAATTACCAAAGCTAATATTTACAACGAATACACCAACGAGAACAGCTAAATAACCAAAGATAAGGATAGATTTTTTGAACAAGAATAAATCGCGGAAACCACCAACGGTACAAAGACGGCTAACTTGAGATAAGCCACCTACCACGAGGCCTGCCGCCAATGAAATTAACCAAGGTGCATGCATAGCACCAGGACCTTTTTGACTAAAGAAGATAAATGCTGGAGCCGCTACTACTAAAACTAGCAAACCAACTTGGATAGCAGGCATCATAGCGGACTCTAATTTACTCAATGCATAGGTACGCTGTAAAGAATAACCTTTTTTCAAGAATATAGTACCAAAGCCGATACCACCAGCAAAACCAGCAATGCCGAACAACGCATTTAAGTCACCGCCGCCAAGTCTTAAAATCATACGAATCGGACAGCCGAGGAACATCAAAGCACCAATCATAACAAAGAAGCCGAGAATAAATCGAATAATTGGAGAAGAACCACCTTTGCTTTGGTGTTCACCACGAATCATGGATAATAAATAAGCCCCTAAAATAAGACCGATAATTTCTGGGCGAATGTACTGTACCGGCGCAGCACGATGTAGACCTAGGCCACCGACAGTATCGCGAACAAAGCAAGCAATACAGAAGCCCATATTGCCCGGATTGCCAGCCAATACGAGGAAGCCTGCAATAGCGCCAATAATAAGGCCTGCAATAATTAAATTCCTTTTTTCATGAGACCCACTCATAATAAACTCCTTTCAAACAAACTACACTACAAATGTATGAGTATATACTCCTACCCTATCAAGCATATGACTCATGATATAATAACCATAAATACACCTTGTTATTCATGGAGATTACCTATGGACTATATCTATTTAGATAATGCAAGTACCACGTTTCCTAAAGCACCTAATGTGGCTAATGCCATGGCAAACTATATAACGAACTACGGTATTAATATTAACCGTGGCTCCTATGCTCTCGCCTACGATGTAGAGGATATTATCTATACAACAAGACACCGACTAAATACCTTATTCAACGGCCATGATCCATCGCATGTCATCTTTACGCAAAATGTGACGATGAGCTTAAATATGGTCATCAAGGGCCTATTGAAAGCAGGTGATCATGTACTCGTTAGCTCTATAGAGCACAATGCAGTTATGAGACCTCTTACCCAACTACTGGATAAGGGCATTACCTTTGATATTATTCCTTGTGATGTTACAGGCTCTATTGAAAAAGATGCCATTAAGTCTCTTATCCGTCCAAATACAGTGGCTATTATTACCAACCACGCATCTAATGTATGTGGTACCATACAGCCTATTGAATCAATAGGTGCTATCTGCAAGGCTCATAATCTACATTTCATTGTAGACGCAGCCCAAACAGCTGGTGTTATCCCTATTGATGTGAAAGCATATCATATAGATGCACTTTGCTTTACGGGTCATAAAGGCTTATTGGGACCACAAGGTATTGGTGGCATTATTTTAACCAAAGAAATGGCTCAAATCTTAACACCTCTTATCGCCGGCGGTACAGGCAGCTTTTCACATTTAGAAACGATGCCTACTAACATGCCCGACGCCTTTGAAGCAGGCACGTTAAATCTACCTGGCATTATCGGCCTCAATGAAGGAGTTTCCTACATCGAATCGATCGGCATGGAGAATATCCACAACCACGAACTAGCTTTGACAAAAGCCTTTCTCGAAGGTTTACACTCAATAACTGGAGTTAACATCATCGGCAAACAAGATATCCAAGATAGAACAGCCGTCGTATCCATCACAATTGATGATATGGATGCTGCCAGTATTGCATATGAACTAGAGTCAAAGTATCACATCATGACACGCGTCGGACTACACTGTGCCCCACGAGCACACCAAACGCTAGGTACCTATCCAGAAGGAACTGTGCGATTCTCCTTTGGCTATGCTAACACATATGAAGATGTGGAAACCGCATTATCTGCGCTACATAGAATCCTTAAAAATACTAAATAATACATAATCGTTAAGGCTATATACTCTGGTATATAGCCTTTTATGCTTCTACGCTTCACACAAACGACCAATAGCATCAGCTCTACAACGTTTACAGTGCGTCATCTGCGGCACATAGTGACCAATAAACTGACGCATATTGTCAATCTCTTCTGCAGTCGGTCCTCGATGGTTTTCAAAGGCTGTATCATGAACTGGAATCATAGCAATACAGTTCATCAAATCTACGCCCCATGCTTCTGCTTGTTTAGCGATAGCTGGTACATGGTCCATATTTACATCAGGTACTACTACAGTATTAATCTTAACGATGATGTTCTTTTCCTTTAATTTACGAATACTTTCAGCCTGACGTTCTAATAAGATACGGGCCCCATCAATCCCCTTATAGATGTTCCCATCATAGCGAACCATGGAATACACATGTTTAGCAATCTCTGGATCAATAGCATTAGCCGTAATCGTTACATGAGTAATCCCTAAATCAGCGATTTCATCGACATAATCAGGCACTGCCAAGCCATTACTAGATAAACAGAGCATGACGTGAGGGAAATCTTTTTTTACAAGACGGAATGTTTCAAGTGTCTTATCCGCATCACACATAGGATCTCCAGGTCCTGCAATGCCCACAACAGAAATATCCTTACGTGCATCAAATACCTTATGCACAAAGGCTGCTGCCTCTTGTGGCGTATAAACATGTTGCGTCACGCCCGGTCTATTTTCGTTAGCGCAATCGTACTTGCGATTACAATAATTACATTGAATATTACAATTCGGTGCAACTGGCAAATGTAAACGTCCCCAATTAGCGGCAGCATCCTTGTTGTAACATGGATGATTTTGTAGGAAACTTTGTCCTTGAACTTCTTTCATAATTAACCTTTCCGACCAAATCTAATAGCATCTTTATGGCATACATGCAAACAGTCACCACAGTTGGTGCAATTCATTTCATTTGGTCGTGTACCCATTTCACAAACACGTAGACACGCATCACAATCGTCACAATCACTAGTTTTATATACTTTAAAAATGGAAATTTTCCGTAATAATTCCATTACCCCACCAAATGGACATACAAAGCGACACCAAGCATTGGCGATGATAAGGGAACCAGCAATGATGGACACGACCGTTATAGTGCGAGCCGCCCAATACCATTCGGAGAACTGCATAGATAAAATGACTGCATTAAAATATTCATCGCTCGTCCGAATAGGAATCATAATACGGGGATTACCAAATTTGAAATACACAATAAGACCTAAAATTATAGTAGCTACCATGCCGAGTTGTAGGAATCGCATGTAATGTTTACGATTTCTTAAAGGCCCCATAGATATTTTTCCCAGCATTTGGTTAACCCATCCACTTGGACAGAACCAGCTACAAAATGCACGGCCAAAGAATACGACCATAATTGGCAGAATAATCCACCAAGCATAGAAATATGTCGTAATACGGCCCCAGCAGGTAATCATGGAGCAGCTTTCACAGTTAACAAACGGCACGATATAAGGGCATCGGAATATGCCATAGTACACCCATTTCCCCATAATGAAGAGGAAGATAAACTGTACAATACGACGCCAAAGGGTTAAATTTTTAGGCGCTTGCTTTCCAGATACACCAGAATTACCTTGAGTTCCACAGGTTGCAGATGACGGACAGTGATTACACATCTTTTACACCAAACCTTTCTATCAAATCGAGACCTCTCGCACTATGAACGGATGTGAACCCGTGATTTTCTAAGATTTGTTGTCCTTCTTGGGACCGTGTAAATTCAATATAATCGGCAGCCAATGCACGATCTTGTACATATTTCATTGTATTAATAGTGAAAGTAAGCGGTGCAGGTGGCACAAATTGTGCAGGTATGGAGAAGTACTCTATACGATCCTTGAACCGATCATGTGTGGTAAGGCGTTTTTCAATGATGGATACATCGGCTTTACCTTCTACGAGGTCACACATCATGGAAATTACACAAGCACTTTCAGCCATTAAGTTTTTCATGATACCATCTGTCAAACCAGATAATTTCATGATACCCTTTACAGATGCACTACCTGGTGGAGATGCGCCTAGCGGCAACATAACGCGTACACCAGGCTCGGCCATATCCTTCAAGTCCCGAATCCCTGCCGGATTCCCCTTAGGTGTAACGATAACGTAATCCGTAAAACATAATGGCTCAAAAGCAATACTTACGCCTTTTTTGCGCATATTTTTCGCTAGATCTAAACCACGAGCCCCAAAGACTTCTGTGCGACTCTTCTCAGCCAACAAGGATTTACCAATAGCCCCGGCAAAGGCACCCGTATACTGAATATTGTGCCCCGTGTGCATCGTATACACTTGGTTTAAATCAAGGAACGCTTCGGACAAACCGCCACATGTCCACACTTGTAATGAGTCAGACTGTGTTGGCTTGTAAGCCCCTCGTATAAACGACGGCACCGCTGATGCGGCTGCTAAAGCTAAAGCACCACCAATAAACTGGCGACGGGATATATCCTTTTTCAAAAATCCCATGTACTTACCACCTTTCACTGAACTTTACAGTACTAAGCATATACTCACATTATAGTATAAAAATCATAAGTTTCTCTGATGATATGTATAAGTTTGTTTAATTTGTTTATATCGATTAGTCATGTAAGTACTATGCTTAAAGGTATTATTATAAAATTTTAAGATATATTTCCATATCTATTTTATTGAATATTTATTCTATGCGTTAAATATGCTATTTTGTTAGGTTTAGTGAATCTAAAACTTCCTCTATGCATTCAGTGCATAGTAAATAAGAATAATCAGCTCTATAGACTATATTTAGACGCTTTACAGCACACATCACTCTTTAAGGTTTAAATTTGCTATAAGACAATATGGCCAAAAGAACGCAAAAAGGCGGTACAACCAAATGGTTGTACCGCCTTGATTCATCAATTATTCAGCAGTGAATGGCAATAAAGCAATTGCACGTGCACGTTTGATAGATGTAGTCAATTTGCGTTGATGTTTTGCGCAAGTACCGGAAATACGACGAGGTAAGATTTTGCCGCGTTCAGTCGTAAAACGACGAAGTTTAGCAACGTCTTTATAGTCGATTTGATCGATATGGTCTGCACAGAAAACGCATACTTTTCTTCTTGGCTTTCTGCCTCTATCTCTTCTCATTGCGAATCCTCCTTTTCGAATTAGTAGGAGTCCCTGACACTAGAACGGGATGTTTTCGTCATCGCCGCCTGTACTGAAACTATCAAAATTGGACCCACCTTCGAAAGAATTAGTATTCATATCAAGGGATTGGCCCACAAAGTTCGCTACTACTTCAGTAACGTACCGTTTTTGACCGTCCTGAGTCTCGTAAGAACGAGTTTGCAAACGACCTTCTACAAAGCAACGACTGCCTTTACGAAGATTGCCTGCCGCTTCACCAAGTTTACCCCAAGCAACGCAGTTGATGAAAGCAGTTTGTTCTTTCGTCTCATTTGTTGTGGAATCAATATAGGTGTTTGTAGCAGCTACTGTGAAAGTTGCTACAGCACGACCAGTTTTGGTATAGCGTACTTCAGGATCACGAGCTAAATTACCTAGAATTTGTACAGAGTTCATGTTTTCCTCCAGGCTTTAATTATGCTTCGTGTTTAACAATTAGATGTCTTAGGACTTCATCGTTGATTTTCAATACACGATCGATTTCTTTGATTTCAGCAGGTGCTGCTTCAAAGTTGATCAATACATAGAAACCGTCAGTGAATTTCTTCACAGCGTAAGCAAGACGACGCTTGCCCCAACGATCTACCTTTTCTACTGTGCCGCCTACACGAGCAATTAAAGCTTCTACTTTTTCAATAACAGCGTTAGTTGCTTCCTCTTCAGCTGGTTTCACAATAAACATGACTTCGTATTTGTTCATACAAAATCACCTCCTCTTTCGGACTAATGCCCCTATCGACACATAGGGGTAGGAAGTGCTTACCATCAATAAGCCTTACTATTATAACCTAAAAAAAGAATGAAAGCAAGAGTTCAATTTTAAACCCTTGCTTTCACTAATATTATATACGATTATATTTTTCATCCTCAGGAAAAGCGATAATGGCGCAAATAATAACAAATAATGTAATAACCCCCATCATAGGATCTGCCGTATCGTTTGGTAAGAAGGTAAGCATCAACGATGATACAATACCACTACCATATTGCATAGCCCCTAATAATGCTGCCCCAGAGCCAGCCATTCTACCTGCTCTATCTAAAGCTAATGCATTCGTTACAGCCGCAATGATGCCGTTCATAGAGAAGAATAAAAAACAACCAATAACGATTAACCACAGCGAATGGTAGCCTAAGACAATCAGGCCCATTACAACGGATACACAAATAGCAGCAAATAAGGTGGCAAATCTCAATAATCTATCGAGACGTATAGCACTTACAATGCGTCGATTGATGGCGCTTAATAACATGACACCAATAATATTAACAGAAAAGAGATAACCAAAGTACTCTTTTGGTACCTCATAGACATCAATATATACATAAGGCGAACCTGTTAAAAACGCATAGATAGCAATATAAAAGGAACTGACACATAGCGTATACTTCATAAAGCCTTTATTGCGCAATAAAATCCAATAATTATTATAGGTATGAGCTATAGACTTTTTACTACGTTTCTCTACAGGATGTGTTTCAGGAATGACTAATACGGCAACAAGCATTAAAATACCGATGGCAACAAGCAACCAAAATATGGAATGCCATGTATACCACACTAGTAAATGCCCTGCTAACATCGGCCCTGCAATAGGCGCTATAGCCATAACAATAGCCAAGGTAGATAGCATTTTTGCGGCCTCAGTCCGACCATATAAGTCACGAATCATAGCCCGTGACAACATGGGTCCTACACAGGCACCAAAAGCTTGGAAGACGCGCCAAGCTAGTAATTCCAGCATAGAGGAACTCAAGGCACAGCCTACTGAGCCTATGATAAATAAGACTATCCCTATAATTAGCGGCTTCTTACGACCAATTTTATCGCTAACAGCTCCCCAAAAAAGCTGAGCCAGCGCAAAACCTATTAAGAAACCAGTCAACGTTAATTCTGCATCACCATGGAGATCACGCCCCATCTCTGGCATGGCAGGCAAATAAATATCCGTCGACAACGATGTAAACGCCATCAAAGCACTTAATATAGAAGTAAAAAGCCATCCTTTATTGCTAATCGTCAGCATAAAGACACCACTTTCATATAAAATCGCACTATAATATGTATTTATTTAGATTATATCAAAAACAAAGTTAATCCTATATAGTTTTGATATTTTTCAATAAAAAAGCGTAGTAAAATACTACGCAAAAATTGGTATATAACCAAATGTCAATTCTATTTTTCCTAAAATTACATTGATATACTAATGCTAAGAGTCATCACGTGAGTTAGGCTCATCACCGAAAGGTGGTGATACTATGAGCAAATTCGAAAAGTACTACTTAATTCTTTTTGTAATTTCCATAGCAATATCACTCTTTGCACTATTCAAATAGTATAAAGACAAAAGCCTAACGCAACAGAGTATTCAAAATACTCGCACGCTAGGCAATCATAAGAAAACATTTATAAGATGAGTCTAACGCAACCACACGTTGATGGCTCTCTTTTTATTTATTATACAACATAAATGGAATTTCTTAAAGGAATTATATGATAAATGGCTCTTTATCATTAACGACATAAATATTTCTATTAGGTAGTATTCTCCTTAGTTTTTCAGGGGTATCAGTATGAACCGGAATAACAATATCAGAATCAACCATTTCTATGAACTGAACTAAATCGTCCTTTGAGACATGACCACTGGCATGACATATATAAGATGGATATGTATCTAACAATTCTTTCAATGCTAAATTCTCCTCAATATATCCTGTCCACATAGAATATATAATACGTACATCATCTTTAGGGAACTCTTTAATTTTAGAAATAAAATTTTCTGTCCCTCTTACTAAAGATACAAATCCATGATCCATATAGTATTTAGGATATGTCCCTTTATCAATAACTAATGGGCTATCATGTCTACGATACAAAGAACTTTCATAATATACATTATTAATCACAGTATCTAATATTCTTTTCTGATAAGCATCACAAATGAGTACTTTATCAGTTGGCATATTCTGCCAAATCCCCATAATACGGTCAATATTCGTAGAGGAACTCATAATAAAAACATATTTCCCATCTTGGATATATGAAGAAATATCGTCTAACACTGTGGCTTCAGATATACAATCATCTGCGTCTCTAGACAATGAGGTGCCCTCTGTAATTAATACATCAACCTCACCTATATAGGTGTTAACTAATTTGTCTAATACGTGATGGCGCAACCCATGCATCCGGAAATCACCTGTATATAAGACACGTTTACCTTCTGCTTCAATGACAAACATATAACTATCAGCAGCACTATGGTCGATAACAAGAGGTCTAATATGTATATTTCCAATAGTAAAAGCTTCGCCTCCACGAAATGTATTTGCACCTAATAATCTTAAGTATAAGTTTTTATCTTGATATTCAGCAGCTATCATAGCCACTTCTTTACTTAATTCTCCCATATAGAATGGGATTTCTGGAAGTACAGAGGTTAGTTGTCCTAAGTGATCCATATGATAATGAGAGATTATAATACCATCACAATCTGCTATCCCTTTTGTAACGCCGTCTATATCCAGATTTATAGGTGTATACTTTTCATCTAAACTTAATTCATTACCAAAATCCAGCATAATGCGAGTAGTTGCTGTACTAATTTCTATGGCACTACCACCAATTTGATGAGTACCACGATGGATAATTATATTCATACTTAACCTTTACGAGAAATAGTTAGCAATGTTTCTGCTCGATATAATCGATCAAATTTTCTAGACCAACCTTTTATATTTGTTGGATAAGAAGATTTACTATCTGTATCAGCACGTAATACAACAAATCGAATTTGTTTCAACTTAGGCTCTTGTTCTAAGATTCTGTCACACAAAGTTCGTAAAGAATTACGTTTATCGGAATTAAGTAAATCTTGACACTCTTTATGCTGCTGGCTTTCAACTGTTTTAGACGGATAATTTGCTTTCTTTGTTTTATCTGCTTTATCTTTATTCGGCAAATCTATCCGTAGCATTAAATTTAAGTTTTCTCCGCCATCGTCTTTAGCCCGAGACTTCTCATCAAATAAAATTACTAATTCAGCGTTCTTAGTATGTTTATAATCCTTTAATGCTCTCAATTCAGTTATACCGTTATGATCTTGAGCAGATTCTATCTGATTCAAATCAAATAATTTGTAATATGTATACGCCTCTAAAACACATCGCAGTAAAGTTTCATCGCTCCCAGATGGACGATATTTCAATTCAATTATTGAATAACATTTATCTTTGGAGTTATAACCTAAAAGATCTATTTTGCCATACGAATCACTTAAACTTGCTTTCAGCGGTGTTTGATAATCAAAAATATAACCTAAATCCTTAACGTCACGTTGATAGAATAATAGTTTTGCTAAGATTTCTTCTTTTCGATTACTGCTCTGCAACTTATTTATATCCACACTTTCAGAATGATTATGACCTGTATCAAAATGTTTAGGTCTTAAAGGTTCTAATTCGAGCCATGTTTTAATGTAACCTTTTGATACAAGTGTATCTGCAATAACTTCGCTATATCGAGTATTATTGACTTTTGATTTACCTGTTACATGCCCTTTGTAGTTAATAATAGGTGCTTTATAAAAGTTTGCCGCAAATTTTTGCACCTCTGTAAGCTTTACGTTCTTGTCTTTAGAGCCTTGTTTAACACTAAATATTGTTTCAAAGTCTTTTAATTTATCGCTCCTACTAATTTCTTTGCAAATATTGTTATAAAACTGCTTACAATCAGACATCTCTATTCTCCCTTATCAATAATTTCCCCAATATTAAGAATAACTAGCTTATATGTGATATCCGTTAGATTTATACTATAAATTAATTATATCAGCAAGAATTTTATGAGTAAATGATGAAACGCCCACCTCAAATCAATAATAACTAAAGTTAATGTAAATTTATTATGCTTTTACTATACTATTCACTACGAGTAATAAATTCCCCATATTATAATCTTTTATATTAAAAGTACTTATACTGTTTAGATTAAAGAAAAATTCTATAGAAAATCCTTGCGTCATTATTCTATATAATTTACTATATATAGAGAAATCTGATTATAAAAAGGAGTCATCATGGCTAATATTAATGAAAACTATTTAAACCTACAAGGTTCTTATTTATTTGCTAATATCGCTAAAAAGGTTGCAGATTATCAAGCAGCGCATCCAGATGCAGACATCATTCGTCTTGGTATCGGTGATGTTACATTACCACTTGTTCCAGCAATTATCGATGCTATGAGCAAAGCAGTTCAAGAAATGGGTAAAGCTGAAACATTCCGCGGTTATGGCCCTGAACAAGGTTATGACTTCTTACGTCAAGCTATTGTTGATGGCGACTACAAACCATTAGGTGTAGACATTGCGATTGACGAAGTATTCGTTTCCGATGGTGCAAAATCTGATGTTGGTAACATCCAAGAATTATTCAGCGAAGATAACATCATCGCTATTACTGATCCAGTGTACCCAGTATACTTAGACTCTAACGTTATGGGCGGTCGTACTGGCGAAGCAGTAGATGGTATCTTCCAAAAGGTTGTATACCTCCCTACTTACGCAGAAAACAACTTCTCTCCAGAATTCCCTTCTGAACGTGTAGATATCGTATATCTTTGCTCCCCTAACAATCCAACTGGTACTGTTTTGAGCCGTGCTCGTTTAGCAGAATGGATCAAATGGTGTAAAGATAATGATGCAATTTTGATGTTCGACTCTGCTTATGAAGCTTTCATCAGCACAGAAGACACTGTAAAATCCATCTACGAAATCGAAGGCGCTCGTGAAGTAGCTATCGAGTTCCGTTCCTTCTCCAAAACTGCAGGTTTCACTGGTACTCGTTGTGCTTACGCAGTTGTACCTAAAGAAGTGACTGGTAAAACTAAATCCGGCGAACGCCAAGCACTAAACCCTATGTGGAACCGTCGCCAATGCACTAAATTCAATGGTGTTCCTTACATCATCCAACGCGGTGCTGAAGCAGTATACACAAAAGAAGGCCGCGAACAAACTCGCGCTAACATTGCATACTACAAAGAAAACGCTCGTATTATCAAAGAAGGTCTTGAATCTATCGGCCTTACTGTATACGGCGGCGTTGACGCTCCATACATTTGGCTAAAAACTCCTGGTAATATGACTAGCTGGGAATTATTCGACATCTTGCTCGAACAAGTTCAAATCGTATCTACACCAGGCTCTGGCTTTGGTCCTCACGGCGAAGGCTACCTTCGTTTAACAGCTTTCGGTAGCCGTGAAAATACAATTCGCGCCGTTGAAAGAATTAAAACATTAAAATTCTAATAGGATTATTGCCATACGGTTTACCCGATATAGCACCAATCACTATAGAGACCAAAAGACCGATTGCCCTCTATAATCAGAGGTCAATCGGTCTTTTATATCTCTCATCAATTAATTCTATAGAAAAATATCAAATACCCTACTTTTATGCTATAATAAAAATGTTAATAATTAAATTTCTCAATTTATATAGGAGGCTAATATGAGCAAAATTCGTATTGGTATCGTTGGCTACGGCAACTTAGGTCGTGGCGTTGAAGCATCCGTAAAATTACAACCTGATATGGAGCTTGTTGGTGTATTCTCTCGCCGTAAAGGTTTAGAAACAGTTTCTGGTGTTCCTACATATACTATGGAAGATCTACCAAACTTCAAAGGTAAAATCGATGTTATGGTTCTTTGCGGTGGTTCTGCAACAGACCTTATCGAACAAACTCCAATGGTAACTAAATACTTTAACTGTATTGATTCCTTCGATACACATGCACGTATTCCTGAACATTTCGCAAATGTAGACAAAGTAGCTAAGGAAGCTAAAACTGCTACATTGATTTCTTGCGGTTGGGACCCAGGCATGTTCTCTTTACAACGTGTATATGCTGAAAGCATCTTACCTCAAGGCAAATCTTACACATTCTGGGGCCGTGGCGTTTCTCAAGGTCACTCCGATGCTATTCGTCGTATCGATGGTGTTCTTGACGCTCGTCAATACACTGTACCTAAAGAACAATACCTTGAAGCAATCCGCAATGGTGAAACTCCAGACGTTGATGGCTACAAAGGTCACCTTCGTGAGTGCTATGTAGTGGCTGCTCCTGATGCGGACAAAGCTAAAATTGAAAACGAAATCAAAACTATGGAAAACTACTTCGTAGGTTATGAAACTGTAGTAAACTTCATTTCTCAAGAAGAACTTGATCGCGACCATAAAGGGATTCCACATGGTGGCTTCGTTCTTCGCTCTGGTGAAAGCACTGACGGCACACGTCATGTTGTTGAGTATTCCTTAAAACTTGACTCCAACCCTGAATTCACTGGCTCTGCACTTGTTGCTTATGCACGTGGTATCTACCGCCTTTCTAAACACGGCGGCACAGGTTGCTACACAGTATTCGACATTCCACCAGCTTGGATTTCCACTCATTCTGCTGAAGAATTACGAGCTCACTCTCTATAAGACACAAAATAAAATCCCACACTAGTGTGTGGGATTTTATCTACTTCTATGGTATACTACTTAGAAGAAGTGAGGCGTAGATGTTTTCCGGCGTCAGCTCTCACATCTCTTACTAGTTTGAAAATGTGGCCTGACGACAAAAGGGTCCTTTTCAAAGCCCTGCTACATAAAAGCTAACCTGAGTTAGAAGTCAATTATCTTGCTGCTATGATAATGGTAGCAACTAACATACCAAAAGCTATCATTAAAGATAAAACTTCGTAGGTCTTCATGCTATCACCGCCAATCCTCGAGAAATTGGCAAGACCTGACACATCTAGAGGCCTCGACATCAATATATAATTTGTCGATTTCTATGTAAAGGGATTTAGTGACACTACTAGTCACCAATGTGACTAATGGTGTCACTTTTTTAGTACAAATTTATAGCATCTATATGATATAATATTTATTTGATAGAGTTTCTACGGAAGCTTTCACAAAGAACGAAATCAATTAGTTAATAAAAGGTGGTACCATGAGCACAAATTTAGAAGTAGGCATCGTAGGCCTTCCAAATGTTGGTAAAAGTACATTATTCAACGCCATTACTAAAGCGGGCGCTGAAGCTGCCAACTATCCATTCTGTACAATTGAGCCAAACGTAGGTGTCGTTGATGTTCCAGATAATCGTTTAGCGGTATTGGCTGAAATGTTTGGTTCTAAACGCATCCTTCCTGCTGCTATGCGCTTCGTAGATATTGCAGGCCTTGTAGAAGGTGCGTCCAAAGGCGAAGGTTTAGGTAATAAATTCCTTAGCCACATCCGCCAAGTAGATGCGATTGCACAAGTTATCCGTTGTTTCGATGACCCTAACATCACTCACGTTTCTGGCTCTATCGATCCAATTCGTGATATCGAAATCATCAACACTGAGCTCTGCCTTGCAGACCTTGAATCCGTGGAAAAACGTAAACAACGTATTGAAAAAATCGCTAAATCTGGTGACAAAGATGCGCGTGCTGAGTTACCATTACTAGAACGCATCATCGAAGGTCTAGGTGAAGCAAAACCAGTTCGTGCACAAGGTCTCGAAGAAGAAGAATTAGAAATGATCAAAGAGTTGACATTGCTTACAGCAAAACCATCTCTTTATGTAGCTAACATTTCTGAAGATGAAGTATCTGATTACTCTTCCAATGAATATGTAAAACGTGTTGAGGAATATGCGAAAAACGAAGGCGCTGGCATCGTTGTTGTTTCTGCTCGCATCGAATCTGAAATTGCTGAATTATCTGAAGAAGAATCTGCTGCATTCCTTGAAGATCTTGGCCTTGAAGAATCTGGCTTAACTAAACTTATCAAAGCAAGTTATGCACTCTTAGGTCTTATCAACTATTTCACTGCTGGTGAAATGGAAGCTCGTGCTTGGACAATTGTAAATGGCACAAAAGCGCCTCAAGCAGCTGGTAAAATTCACTCCGATATCGAAAAAGGCTTTATCCGTGCTGAAATCGTATCCTTCGATGACTTACAAGCTTGCGGTAGCCAAAATGCGGCTAAAGAAAAAGGCCTTGTACGCCTTGAAGGTAAAGACTACGTTATGAAAGACGGCGACGTTACACACTTCCGCTTCAACGTATAACACAAATTAATAACAAAAAACCAGTAAATCGATCGATTTACTGGTTTTTTTAATGCTACAAAATAGCTTTTATTTAATTTTATTTATCATCATTGCCCAATGCATTTTTAAGTCCACTAATAGCACCTTCTACAGCATCTTTAGCATCATCTGCAGTCTTTTTGATATCATTAACAACACTATCAGCAGCATCTTTTACTTTTGCTACTGTATTCTCAACAGCGCCTTCTGCTTGCATTTGTTTGTCATCAGTTAATTTACCTGCATTTTCTTTTACTGCACCTTTAACTTGATCTAATTTATCTTCTAATGCCATAATTGTGACTCCTTCCTATTTAATCAAAATATTCATAAATCCCATCAAAAATACAGTATTTATGAATACTTTAGAACTGTTGTATATTTATAATATAGCATTCAATTCTAAAGGTTAAATGAAGAATTTCGATTTAGTTCTCATATATGATCTACTCAACTACTGTTACAATTTCATCCATTGTACGACGTGTTTTATTACGATGTGGTTCTTCGTCTCGGTAACCAAAGGCAGCCATTACAGCAATGCCAAAGTGTTTAGTATCGAACAGGCCAAGTTCATCACCTAAGAGTGCGGTCATGTCATCTTGATTGAAGCCTTCTAATGGACAAGAATCTAAGCCTTCATACGCCGCCATAGTCATCATATTCGCCATAACGATATACGCTTGTTTAGAGGCCCAATCAAAGGCAGCCCGTTCAGACTCAAATGTTTTATAGTCACTTGTAGTAAATTGAGCATATTTCTCACGGTATGCTGCATCTACTTCTGCAGGTAATTGCTTAACTGTTTCTTGAATATAACGTACATAAGAGGAGTCAAACTCTAAGTCCACTTTTTTACGCGCCAAGAAAACTACTACATGACTAGCTTCAAGGCCTGCTAAAATCCCCCAACCATGAGCTTTCATTTTTTCCCGAATTTCTGGATTTTGAATCACCAACAATTGGTAAGCCTCAAAGCCAAGAGATGTAGGAGACAAACGTGCCGCATTAAGAATAGCATTCCAGTCTTCTTCAGAAATCTTCTTCGTGCTATCAAACTTTTTACATGCATAGCGATAGGTCATAGCATATTCTAAATCGTTACGATCCAATTTAGGGGCTGTTAATTTTACATTTTCTATTTCATACTTGCTCATATATACCTCCATAATGATAAAAAATATCATATATCTATGGTACCATAGTTAGCCGTTAAATTATATAAGAATCAAAATTTAATAAAAAACAAGAAAAAGCCTAGACGATGTCTAGGCTTTATATGGTACAGCCAGTTCACCTTTTTCATACCAAAAGAGGCCCGATGTACTGATCTTATGTTCTTTTAAAATAGTCTGAACCTGCTCTACAATACTTGGATCTATTTGTACAGATAACCCGCACATATCATACAGTTCTGGAGGTGTAGCCATCAATTGATGAGACACCTCTAATTCTGTTAATATCTTGTCTGCTTTATCACCAAAATAATAGGATGTAAAAACGACAAGTAATTTTTTATTTTCCAATGCCTCACCTCCTAACACAATCGATACGATTAGATTTCGTTCACCTAAACTATTAATGCTCGAAATAAAAAATCTAATCTAAGCCAATAACTCTAAATCAATATATCAAAATAAGCTGCTAACATTATAGCTTAACAATATTGTCACCAAGGATAGCATCTGTAATGGCATACATGTTCGTAATACTACCGACGCCAACGTTTTCTTTCACACCATAGAAATCGAGGCAAATCCCACAGGCTGCAATTTCAACACCTGCATCAGCTAACTTTTTAATATTTTCCAAATGAACAGAATCATTAGTTACCATCTTAACACTGCTATTAATGAAATAGATCTTAGATGGTTTCACATCTGCTTCTACCATACATACCCAGAAGGTTTTCATCAAGTTTCGACCGAGCTCTTCGCTACCTTCACCAAGATAATCCTTTGTCATCAAGATGACGCGGTTTCCATAGTTCATCGGTTCGCAATTCGCTTCTGTCACGGGATTCGCATTTGGCGTCATGGTGAGATAGAAATCCTTACCATCTTGGCGAATAGCCACACCATAACCACGAGACTTACCAAATTTTTCTACATTATCACGACTAACCTCATTATCTACAATAGTAGTAATGACAGCGCTTGGATTCGCATCGCTTACCTTCTTAGTTTCAATTACAGGTTTTGGACACAAGCTACCACGTACGTCTACAGTTAATTCATTTGTATTACTCATCATACACCTCTAAATTATATACATTATAAATCTTGTAAAAGTATCAACTAACAGCTAACAGCTAACAGCTAACAGCTAACAGCTAACAGCTAACAATAGTTTAATTCTATATCTATGCCAATAGTAGCGAAATTATTATTTATGATTTTATTCTGTGACGCGTACGGCCAGACCGCTGAAACTTTCAACAGCACCAATAATAGCAGCACAGTCGATGCCAGCCGCATGTAACGCCTCAACTAGTTGATCACCTTCACTGGCAGGAACAGAGAATAGTAAACCACCAGAGGTTTGTGGATCAAACAGAATATCCATCCATACTGGATCCAAAGTTTCATCAACTTGTACATCAGTTATGGCCTTGCGATTACCATACGATGCAGCAGGTACCAAGCCCATTTGAGCTGCTTCGATGACATCATCAAAGAGTGGAATGTCATATGCTTTAATATGAATGGTCACATCGGAAGCACTCGCCATTTCTACAGAATGCCCCATAAGGCTAAAGCCAGTTACATCCGTACATGCATGAACGGTAAAGTTATGTGCTACCTCTGCGCCTACACGATTTAATGTACTCATACTATTGACAGCTTGCTCGGTACCTACGGGGAACAAATCGCCTTTTAGAGCATTATTCATAATGCCTGTACCAATTCGCTTAGTTAATACTAGTACATCTCCTACTTGAGCGCCTTTATTTTTCCAAATTCGATTTGGATGCACTTGTCCTGTCACAGACATACCAAAGATAGGTTCTTTATTTTCAATGCTGTGGCCACCAACGATAGCCGCACCAGATTCAGCTACAATGGATCCTGCCCCATTTAATACATCTGTTAATACACCTTGTTCAACAAGAGGCACCGGGAACCCCACAATGTTCATAGCCGTTAACGGTATTCCGCCCATAGCATACACATCACTCAACGCATTAGCCGCAGCAATCTTCCCAAATAAAACAGGATCATTAACCATAGGCGTAAAGAAATCCAATGTTTGTACTAATGCTAATGTATCTGAAAGTTTATATACGCCTGCGTCATCAGCACCCGTCATATCTGCTAATACATGTTCATTAGTAACAGGAGTCACCGCTTTTAATACGCGATTTAATATATGAGGCCCAATCTTACATGCACAGCCCCCACTTGTTACGTAATCAGTGAGTCGTACCATACGTCCCCCTTATTCATTCTCTGGCAATCTAGACACGATTTTCTTAACTGCCTTTTCAAATTTTGGGCGCGGCATCAACAGTTGATGACCACAGCCATTACATACAATGAGGAAATCTGTGCCAATCCGTTTGACTTCCCATTCATCACTGCCGCAAGGATGTGACTTTTTCATCTTTACCACATCGCCTACGTAATATCTAACAAATGCCATAGCGCCTCCTTTTACAACGTTCAGTATTTATATACTTATTATACAAGAAATACAGAGTTCTATAAATATATCATAATTCTATAGTTATATAGTCATTTTATGGGTAGTTATTAGTACATTTAACGAAAAGGTTATCAATATCTAATCAATAATGATTTTTCATTTAGTTATCATTCTCAATATCAAAATCGGCTATTTTTACAAATCCTATACTATTCAGTCTTTAAGAAACCGCATTTTTACTACATTGATAATATTTATCATTTAGAAAATTTTCGAAATAAATTTTACAAAAACACTTGCATTTCTCATTTAGTATGTTACAATATAGTCAACAATGATTATTCGTTAAGTATACGGATAGCACATTGTATATAAAACTGTTAAGACGGCAAGTGCCGAAAAACACAAATCAGTAAGTACTATTTTAAAAGTTAGGCAAGTGTCTATTTAATCTAAGAATAAGTTTTCTTACTAAGGCGAAGTCGCCCACGAAAATTGTAGAATAAGTATTCTATTATTTGCATTCACAACCAAGTGGTTATGAATATATAGTTAAGTAACAAATTTGAAATTTATCGTAAGTACAAAGGAGTATTAAAATGGCAGAATTAAAAGGTTCTAACACTGAAAAAAATCTTCAAGCAGCATTCGCTGGCGAATCCCAAGCATTCCAAAAATATACTTTCTACGCAGCAGCAGCTCGTAAAGCTGGCATGAACGAAATCGCTGATTATTTCGAAGAAACAGCTCACAACGAATCTGCACATGCTAAATTGTGGTTCAAAGCTCTTCATGGTGGCGATGTATCTTCCGATATCGAAGCTAACCTTCGTGATGCAGCAGCTGGTGAAAACTACGAACACACTACAATGTACAAAGAATTCGCTGACGAAGCTGAAAAAGAAGGCTTTGCTAAAATCGCTTACCAAATGCGCGAAGTTGGTAAAATCGAAGCTCGTCATGAAGCTCGTTACCTTGCATTAGCAGCTCAAGTATCTGGTAACAAAGTATTCCGCAACGACGAACCAGTTGCTTGGATTTGTGCTAACTGCGGTTACATACATGTTGGTGAAGAAGCTCCAAAACTTTGCCCAGTATGTGCTCACCCACAAGCTTTCTTCCACCGTTTCGTGGAATCCATCTAATCTGTAAGTACGACACTAACTAAACTAACAACCTGTAAGTACAGATTTATATTAAACATACCTGTAAGTACAATATATTCTTACAGTAAGTACTAACAACTTCCTTAACAAAAAAGACGATGACTTAAGTCATCGTCTTTTTTTGTGTTCTATTTGCTATTAAGGTTGTGCTCTATCTACTAAATGCTTAAACTGTTGGGCTGCTTCATAAGGATTATCTGCATGGGCTATAGCAGATATGATGGCAACACCACAGGCTCCTGCTTCTAGTATAGGTTTTGCATTATCTAAGGTAATGCCCCCTATACCAACACATGGTAGTGTTAAGCCTTCTGCTTGAAGTTCACTAATTCGATTTGGTCCGCATGGTTCTTGTGCATCAGGTTTACTACTTGTGGCGTACATAGGACCTACACCTACACAATCAGCGTAGACTACAACCGTCTTATGTAATTCCTCTATAGAGTGAATAGAGATACCAACGGCCTTATGGCCTACAAGATTACGTACCTCTTCAAGGCGCATATCCTCCTGCCCTACATGAACGCCATCGGCATTAACTGCCACTGCTAGGTCTACATCATCATTGATAATATAGAGTACATTGTACTTCGCACAGATTTGTTGTAATTGTTGAGCTAATTCTAATTTCTGTTGTCCTTCTAAGGTGCCCATGCCCTTTTCTCTGAATTGGAAACAGGTCACACCACCTCGACAAGCCTCTTCTACGACACTTAGCAAGCGATTTTCATTAAGACCTACATCTTGAGTGCCACCAATAAAATATACTTGTAATTGATCTGGCACAACTACAGGACGTATACGGTTTTCAGCCATAAGCACCGCATCATCTAGTGTATATAAAGCATCCATAAATGCCGTACTAAAGCTACCAGGTTTTACACCGCTCACCTGTACTGCACTTTCACCGGCCAAGCCATAGTAAGCCAATGCATAAGCGAGAAATTCACCGATAGATACGCTATCTTTACATGGATAATAGGCACTAAAGAAGGCTGCTAGTACGGCGCCTAATAAACAGCCTGTGCCTGTCACAGCTGTCATGACAGAGTGTCCATGTGGTACTGCAAATACCCGAATTCCATCGGAAATATAATCCTCTTCTCCCGTTGTTACTACCGGGCAGTTAATAAGGCGTGCTAGACGATAGGCAATAACAGCACTATCCTCAACTTGCGCCCCATCTACACCTTTGCCGGTAGTAGAATTATTAGCCGTATCATCGGGACTTAAAGCATCATAAATAGCTTTGATTTCACTTTGGTTACCTCGTAATAAAGAGATATTACCAGTCTTAATTAAATCTAAGACTACCGACAATCGGTAAGCTCCCGCATGACACCCTACTGGATCTAGTACAACTGGCACCTCATGTGTCTTCGCTAGTTTTATGGCTTCTTTATAGTAACTAACCTTATCTGGCGTAAGCGTTCCAATATTGATGAGTAAAGCCGATGCATGAACGATGAGGTCTTTTAAATCTTCACTGCATTCGCTCATCACAGGCGATGCACCAATGGCTAGTAAACCATTGGCCGTAAAGGTACGTACCACATCATTAGTAATGCAAATAACAAGAGGATTTCTCTGACGCAAGGTCTCTAATATATTTAGTTCAGGCCAAGTTCGGCCTTTCATATAAGGGTTTTCATAGGTCATACAAATATCTCCTCTAGTTATCTTTTAATAGCTCATCCATCGTTTCAGGTCCATTCGCCAATAAACCATAGGCCATATGATTAACAGGGCCACAGCCGTGTCCTAGCGCTGGATTGTGCTTAATAGCAAGAGCGATATAATTCTTCGCAATACCAATGGCATCCATTACGTCACGCCCTTTAGCGAGCTCCGCCGTAATAACGGCAGAGAAGGTACAGCCCGTACCATGCGTGTGCACCGTATCGTATTTAGGGCTCGTCCACGTGCGTACACTACCATCTTTGGTGAAAGCATAATCTGTTGCATCTTCGCCGATGTGACCACCCTTAATGATTACCACTTTAGGGCCTAAGTCCTGTAAGATACGATTAGCCGCTGTTGTTATATCGCTTTCACAATTAATAGCCATGTCAGCTAAAACCTCAGCCTCACTGCGATTAGGGGTGATAACCGTAGCGGTAGGAATGAGTTTAGATTTTAAGAAATTCACAGCCTCATCTGCTACAAGTCGGTCACCGCTGGTGGCAATCATAACAGGATCCATTACGTACGGAATATCCTTGCTCACATAAGGATAAATGAGGTCCATCATTTCCGGTAAAGCAATCATGCCCGTCTTAACAGCTTGAGGAGGAATGTCAGAATACACATCGTGTAACTGTTTCTCTATGCTTTCTAAGGATAGATGTTCTACGTGGTGAACGCCCGTTGTATTTTGGGCTACTACAGAGGTAACAATAGCCATACCGTATACATTTCGGCTTTGGAAGGATTTCAAATCAGCCATAATGCCAGCACCACCGCTCGGGTCAGTACCAGCAATTGTTAGTGCAGTATGTAGTTTCATTATGCCTCCTTGTGTAATAGATGACGACGAGATAAGATTTGTAATACTACGAAGCCTATGCAAGCACCTGCCACAGAGCTCATGGAGAAGGATGTAATCAAGGTCAATAACGCCAACGGTTTCCCTAATAGGAAGTTAGCAATGGGATAGCTCACAAGAGCACCAATGAGACCTGTACCGATGATCTCACCTAGAGCTGCTGCCCAGATGGCATTGTATTTCTTATATAAATACGCAGATAGCCAAGCGCCAATCATGCTACCAGGAAAGGCCAATGGAGAGCCTAGTGCTAATACATTACGTAAACAAGATGTACTAAAAGCAGCGCCTACGGAAAATCTCGGCCCAACTATAACGGCTAAGATCACATTAATCATATGTTGAAACGGAAAAATACGAGCCGGCCCAACGGGAATAGATGTTGTGGATAACACGACACCTAAGGCTACACATATGCTAGCAATAATCAGTTTTTTCATAATACCTCCAAATATATAAAAACGAGACCACTCCAAATGGAATGGTCTCGTAATAGTTTAGTATTATGTTTCACTCCACTTCCCTACGCCAGTATTATCCGGATCAGGTCTAGGGTTTTGAATGGTCAATCTCAGCAAAAGCACCCCTAGTGGCAATATATTTTTATACTCTAGTTATAACATTATTATACAATCCATGCAACAAAAGAATTGACGGTTCACTTATAGACGCCTATAATAAAGCCATAACGGGGTGCTCACACGAGTGGGCTGAGAGTAAGCTAATGCTTTAACCCATAACCTGATTTGGATAATGCCAACGTAGGGAACATAGAGGATTAATAGCCGAGTTCCTGTGAACTCGGCTTTTTCTATGACTTCCTGGCTAGGAGGACGTATGAAAGACACACACATTACACAACCACAGTTCGCCATGATATGGTTTGGTGCCGCGCTATCCATAGCGGAGATTATGACGGGAACCTATCTGGCCCCCTTAGGGCTCACCCAAGGTTTATATGCCATCATACTGGGGCATATCATCGGCGGTATATTGCTCTTTGGAGCTGGCCTCATTGGTGGACGCTTGCGACAAGGCAGTATGAATACTACCGCTTTCAGCTTTGGCCGACTAGGGGCTAAAGGCTTTGCCTTTTTAAATATGCTACAACTCATTGGATGGACTAGCATCATGATCTACGATGCGATGCTCGCCTTACAAGAGCTAGCACCCCTATCGCCTATGATTTGGACCACAGCCATCGGAGCTCTCGTTATTCTATGGCTTTTCATCGGCCTCCACAATACAGGCTATATTCAAGCCATCGTATCTGTTCTATTGCTAGGTCTCACCCTCTACATGGGCGCTCACATGATAGCTCAATGGCCTAGTGAAAGTAGCCTTATAGCTAGTGGAAATATGAGTTTTATAGCAGCTCTTGAACTATCTATTGCTATGCCATTATCTTGGTTGCCTCTCATCAGCGATTATACTCGTGAAAGTAAAAATCCTTTCTCCGCATCACTAACAAGTGCTGCAGTTTACACAGTAACAAGTATTGTTATGTATACCTTAGGTCTTAGCGCCGCTATCTTTGGCGGTGGCGACTCCATCATTACCATCATGATGAACGCAGGCCTCGGCCTTGCAGGACTTATCGTTATTATCTTCTCTACCGTTACTACAACCTTTATGGACGCTTACTCTGCAGGCGTATCTAGTACGACGATCTATAGCGGAGCCTCCAGTAAAGGCGTAGCCGTTATCGTAACTATCGTCGGCACCATTGCGGCTATCCTATATCCAATGGATGATATTACAGACTTCCTATACCTCATTGGATCTGTATTTGCTCCAATGATTGCCATCCTATTAGCTGATTATTTTATCAATCATCAACAAGTACAAACACTATCGGCTTATCTAGTAAGAGGTCTCATTTGGGCTGTATCCGTTGGCTTATACCACTATATGTTACATAGTGAAAGCACTATCGGTGCTACACTACCATCCTTTGCTATGGCATTTATCGTTACCGCTATTGTGGGATTTATAAGTAAAACAGCGCATGCATCAACAGAAATTAAGTAACATTAGCAAATAACATCTATTATAAACGTACTAATTCAATACTAAAGATAAGGCTAAATACACTGCTATCAACTATCTAAAAAGAAAACACCTTCACAATCCACTAGTAGGATTATGAAGGTGTTTTTTATTATCTTAAATTTTACAGTTATTCAGATATCGTAATGAGCCCGTTTTCACAGGTCCAATGTCTATCCCCTACAGCTTCTACTTCGCTTTCATCATGTGTCACCCATACGCAAGGTACATCCCATTCTCGAATGATGGAAACGAGGTCTTCACGCACTTGTTTTCGTAAGTTCCAATCAAGTGCAGATAAAGGCTCATCAAGGAGCAGAATAGTCGGTTTTGAGTAGAGCGCACGGCCTAGTGCAACCCGCTGTTGCTCACCACCAGATAAGCTACCAGCCTTGGTATTACGATATTTCTCCAAACCCAAACGTTGTAACAATGTATCACACATGTCAGGGGTGCCTCGTTTGCTATAGGTAATATTATGTTCTACAGACAAATGAGGAAATACAATATTGCCTTGCGGCATATAGCCTACTTGCCGTTTTTGAGCAGGCACCCATATCTTTTTACCTCGATCAACCCACGTCGTATCATCATATTGAATACTACCAGTGGTTGGTTTTACGAGCCCTGCAATACATTTGATAAAGGTACTTTTACCACTACCAGATTGACCAGTCAGAACAGTAATTCCAGAAGGAAGCACCCCATCAGCTTTCACAGTCACAGAAGGTCTAGCTACAGTAAAGGAAAATGTAATCATAGAACCTCCTAGTTATTCTCTGTATGGCGGAACAAGGACCCCTTCGTAATGAGGTGAATGCCGCTCAACAATGCCAATGTAAGTACACAAATATATACAACAAGCTCAAAGGCATCCATGTACTGCCCTGCCTCTACGTAGGAGTAAATAGCTAACGGCATAGTACGGGTTACCTTCGGAATATTACCAGCGATTAAGATGGTAGCACCAAATTCCCCCATGGCACGGCAGAACGCCAAGATGCTACCTGTTAAAATACCTTTCCACGCAAGAGGCACAGATATGGTAAAGAATATACGCAATTCTGAAGCGCCCAATGTACGCGCTACATCCTCCATATTATGATCGACGGACTGCAAGGCAGAGCGCACTGTTTGATAAAATAGGGGGAATGCAATGACTGAAGATGCAACGACTGCACCAGAAGCGGCAAAAACTACACTCATACCGTGAGCTTCGAGCCACGCACCAAAAGCATATCCTGGAGTAAATACCATGAGAAGAGCAAAGCCCACAACTACAGGTGGCAACACAAGAGGCAACGTAATTAGAGCATCTAAAATAGCCATACCGCCCCACTTACAGCGGTTCATCCAATAACAAGCGCCTAAGCCTATAACAATAACGATGATAAGAGCAATGCTCGCCACCCACAGAGATAGCCAAAATGGACTCATAGTACGCCCCCTTTCTATCAATAAGACTAAAATCAGTAATAATAAAAATACATCTAGTTTTAAAATGATTTACTTATTTGCATCATATAGCATGTAAAAATGTATGTCTAACATATTCATAATAATATCTATATTGTATCATAAGAAAACGCTAGCCCTGAAAGCTAGCGTTTTACCCTTATTTAGAAGTGGAGAAACCGTATTTCTCTAATACTTTTTGGCCTTCTGGACTCATTACGTATTGGTAAAAGTCTTTTGCCAATGCGTTGTCGTATTTTTTAATGATACCAATTGGATAGATAACTGGATCATGAGAATCAGCAGGTGTTACTGCAGAAATTTGAACTGCATCGCCTGCCGCAATAGCATCAGTTTTGTAGATGAAGCCTGCATCACCAGCACCTTGGCTAACGGAAGCCGTTACAGCTTTTACGTCTTTAGCATATACTACATTTGGTTCAACTTGTTCCCAAACACCTAATTTTGTTAATACTTGTTTACCATAATTACCAGCTGGCACTGTTTCAGGATTACCTAAAACGATACGTTTAACAGAAGCAATTTGATTTAATTCAATTTTAGGTTGGCCTTTTGGAACTACAAGAACTAATTCATTAGTTACAAATGGTTTAACATCTGTTACAAGGTCTTTGTCTTGCAACATTTTCATATTCTTTTCGTCAGCAGAGATGAATAAGCTAGCTGGTGCGCCTTGTTCAATTTGTTGGCGCAATGTGCCAGAACCAGCAAAGTTAATAGCAATTTGGTCGTCTGATAAGTTATGACTCTTTTTGTAGGACTCTGCCAATTCAGTAAGAGCACCTTTCAAGCTCGCTGCCGCTTGTACAGTAATCTTTTCAGATGTGCTTGGTTTAGCAGAATCTGCTGCTTTGTTTGTGTCACTACCACACCCCACTAACAAGGCCAGCATGAAAACGCTCATTAATACTAATAGAATTCGTTTCATAATTCCTCCTGTGCATCCCTTTGGACTCCACACTGTGAAAGCTATGGTTACTCACCGTAGAGACACGTTCAAAGAACAAACTAAATATACAATATATTCACATTATACTATATATTTGTTAATTAATATGTATGTAAAAACTCACATTTTGCATATATATTTCTGATGAATACCATAAGAAATCATAATGGATAAAACTTTTAAGCCCCGAACAATACATACTATGGTATGATAATACTATACATTAAATCCATACTAAATTAATAAGAAACTCTAGGTGAGATAATGAATATATTCGAGCTAATAGGACATATATTTATGAACTCTATGATTCCTATTTTTATACTGATAGGCGTAGGGTTTATATTGGATAGAAAATTTAAACTAGATTTATATACGCTGAGTAAACTAAACTTCTACATATTATTGCCTACCTTTGTATTTAGGGCTATGTATGAAGCTAAATTTACATCAGGTACGTTAGAAATCGTATTTTGTGCACTAGTTGTACTCATACTGAACTCTATCCTTTCAGGTGTAGTCGGCAAAATACAAGGTTATGATGTAGCAAAAATCGCCACATTAAAGAACTGCGTTATGTTCAACAACGTTGGCAATATGGGCATCGCCCTTGCCATCTTTGTATTTACTAATGTGCCTTACGTCATCGATGGCGCAACCCCCTATGCTGATTTAGGTCTTGTCAGCGTCGTATCTATTATGATTATACAGACCATTACGAGTAATACCTATGGCTTCTACCAAGCTGGCGCTGGGCGATTAAGCACAAAAGATGCGTTAAGCGTAGTCTTCCATATGCCTATGGTATATGCTATACCGCTTGCATTACTTTGCCAGCTCTTACCATTTGATTTACACGGTCTATTCTTCTTTGCCCCTCTTAAAATCTTTGCTAATGCCTTTGTAGGCGTTGCTATGATCGCTTTAGGGGTGCAGATTAACAGAACGCCATTAAACTTCTTTAAGGCGGATGTTATGCTCGCTACATCCTTACGTCTCGTCGTAAGTCCTCTCATTGCTGCAGTTATTACTATATTATTTATAATGTTCTATGGTCCTATGCACCCGATTGCAGCGCAAACGATTGTCATCACCTATAGCGTACCAACAGCCATCAATATGGCCCTTATTGCTATCGAGATGAAAAACAATCCAGAATACGCTACGCAAATTGTAATGGGTACAACCATACTATCAGCAGTAACTATGCCACTATTTATTACGATAGCCTATTACCTCTTCCCTTTATATTAATACTAGTATACCTATACAAAAAGGAGCCGTATAAACGGCTCCTTTTCTTATATTTTTATAGTATAAATCGTTAGAGGTTATATATCATATATGTTTTGTACATTCCTAGTTAAACTAGACAAGTAGTATATAGTAAGAATATATAACTATTGATGAGATACGTGTTCCATACCCATTCTTACGAGACCTTCTACGTGATCATCGTTTAGAGAGTAGTATGCAGTTTTCCCATCCTTGCGATAGGTCACAAGACGGGCTTGACGCAATACACGTAATTGATGAGAGATAGCAGATTGTCCCATCCCCATTGTTTCCGCAATGTGATTTACACACATTTCGTTTTCTAATAATAATTCTACTATTTTAAGGCGTGTAGGGTCACCCAGGATTTTAAACAGTTCTGCTAGCTTTAGCAATGATTCTTGTTTGTCGCTCATATAGTCCCCCATTTTATAAACCATTATCTATGTTTATTTATTGTTCTCATGTAACTTAATTTCGTTCTTATTTGTAAACCTAAATGGCATACATACAAATATTATATCATTTTTACGCTATAAAAAAGAGACTTTGTTACAACAAAGTCTCTTTTTGTATCATATCTGTACAGGATATGAATTATTTAATGATCAATACAGGGCAAGTGGAGTGACTAGTTACATAGCTACTTACGCTACCCATGAATAAGCCTTTCAATGGGCCAAGGCCACGGCTACCCATTACGATAAGGTCAGCATTATATTTTTTAGCTACTGCTAATAATGCAGGACCAGGGGAACCAACTTCGAATACGCTTTTAACTTTTACGCCTGTAGGAATTTCTTTTACTACATCGTTAAGAATTTCTTTACCAGTTTCTTCCATATCTTCTGCAATTTGTTCAGATACGTAACCACCGGAAATTGGTGTTTGATCGAAATTGGAAATAGCAGACACGATATTTGCAACGTGAACAATAATCAATTCAGCATGGTTGCGGTCCGCTACAGCGAGAGCATGTTCCAACGCACGTTTAGCATTTTCAGAACCATCAGTAGGTACGACAATAGTTTTGTAGGTAACCATAATAACCCCTCCTATTTCTAATCCCTCAAAGGGGATATGATCAAAGATCGTTTAGCCTATAGTATTATATTCTAGACCATCAAGGAAAACTCCTCTTTTTCTAGAGGATTTCTTTTATTATAGCACAAATTATACAGATTTATACAAATAAAAGAATATTATGTGTATATTATAAAACTTGTGATGATTGGTTAGTATTCAATGTAGTAGTCAATTTGAATCCATCCAGCACATCGATGAGCTCCGGTGTGCTAAGGCTAGTTCCTGCTGGGCCAATCATACGAGCCACGGCTACATTGCCTTCATTACCTAAGATAATAGTAGCGGCAAAGGATACTGGTGCAGCTGCAGATGTATCAGCCGTATTAGGATTCTTCATATGACCTGCCAAGTAGAACATTACATTACCATCGATAATATGTGTTTCATAACGAGTAATGGTTGCCTTATTCACCTCAACCAATTGTTTAAGGTAATAATCACCTAGCATTTGTTTGCCCATCATTGTAGGCATGCCTGTGCTAACCGCTTGTACGGGGATTGTAAAGGATTCAATATCAAGGCGCACATTATGCTTAGCGAAAGCAATTTTACCCTTTTCATTTAGACGGGTAAAACCTTTTGGATAGGCAAATTTAATACCTTCAGCTACGCTGATATCACTTGTGCCAGAGATAAACTGCTTAACACCTTTGATTGTACTAGAACCAGACTTATTTAGTAATTCAAAGGATGGAATTGTATGTTCCATCAAGCCTTGTTCCATAAATTCCCCTTGAATAGGAGCATAGGTGCTCGCCAAATTGTAGCGATGCGTTGGATCCTTATCCATGATGAATTCCGCTTCAAATACAGATTGAACAGGCTCTGTAGATGTCATTTCAGCATACGATTTTGGTGTTGTCTTATCCCAACGTGCTGATATAGCCCCTTTCTTGTTAAAGAAGCCCCCAACGATATCGTTATTTTCAAAGACATTACTATGCTGACGCCAGATGCTCAAGTACTCTTCATCAGACATGCCCTTGATTGGCACACCATACCAAGTCGTATTCCATTCCTTTTGAGATACCCCGTCTTGCGGTGTATTATTGCGTTTTGTGAAAGACACAGTATAGGAATCATCTTGTGTTGGACCTGCTAGGTTGAAAGAATAGCCTTGAATATGCTCACTTTCACTACGCACATCCATATCTAGCTTAACACCATCGGCTACACGCCATGGAATCGTAAAGGTATAGCCATTTTTATAGTCCTTAACTACTGTGTTCATCGTAGTCGCATACGATTTATACTGATCTGGCAAAATAGAGGCAGAGTCTTTTTGGGAATCTACGATTGCCATCGGAGTTCCAGGTGTGCCTTGCAAGCCTTCTGCCATAATAGAGGTCGTGCTCATAGCCATGACAGCTAACGTAGCAGCAATAAAACGTAACTTCATAAGACCTCCTATAACATGTTCTCCAAGAACGCTTTCGTTCTATCGTTCTGTGGATTGTTGAAAATTTGTTCTGGTGTACCTTCCTCTTGGATAACACCATCCGCCATAAAGATGACACGATCAGATACTTCACGAGCAAAGTTCATTTCATGAGTTACGATAATCATCGTCATATGATCATCAGCCAACTGTTTAATAGTCTTAAGAACCTCACCAGTTAATTCTGGGTCAAGGGCAGATGTAGGCTCATCAAAGAGCATGATTTCAGGATTCATCGCCAATGCGCGAGCGATGGCCACGCGTTGTTGTTGACCGCCAGACAAACGGGATGGATACATATCGCGCTTTTCCCATAAGCCAACTTTATTAAGTAATCGCTCTGCAATCGGTAAAATTTCATCATCTTTCATACCTTTTACCATGCGCGGCGCGATCATAATGTTATCAAGCACCGTCATATGAGGGAATAAATTGAAAGATTGGAATACCATGCCCATGCGTAATAATAAGTCATGTTGTGTTTCTTGGCTAGCATAGTTTACAGTGCCATTAGCATCTGTACTAGCAAGGACAGTACCATCTACAGTAATAGAACCACCATCAATGGTTTCCAATTGACCTAAGCAGCGTAAAAATGTAGATTTACCAGACCCAGATGGGCCGATGATAGAAACGATTTCCCCTCTATCCATTTTGAGCGATACATCGCGCAATACAGTTTGATTGTTAAAGCGTTTTTCAATACGCTCCATATTTACAAATGTCATAAGTACCTCTTACATCGTCGTATAAATAAATAGCTGTAATTTCAAATCGGCTATAGCCCTTAAAAACAACTAAGTCCATATCTACGACACACTACTACAGAATAGATTAATCTTCATATACAGCAAATCGTCTTTCTAAGTAGTTGAAGATATTTGTCAAAATAAAGGTAAAGATCAAGTAGAACAAAGCTGCCACTAAGAAGGCAGAGATATCAAAGTCACGTTGTACGATAGATTTTGTAATACGCAAGATATCATTCATAGCCAATACGTATACAAGAGACGTATCTTTCAACAAGTTAATTGTTTCGTTCGCAAGCGGAGGCAATACGCGTTTAAACATTTGTGGCAAGATGATTTTACGCATTGTTTGAGCATAAGTAAAACCAAGAACCTTTGCCCCTTCGTACTGACCACGAGAAATGGATTGAATACCACCACGGAAAATTTCACATAAATACGCTGCGTAGTTCAACACGAATGTAAGTACTGCAGCTGTAGCATCATCCATTTGGACTGCTCCATCTGTAATGATAGGCAATGCATAATATACGAATAAAATTTGTAACATTAATGGTGTGCCGCGCATCAAATATACGAAGGCTTCAACAATTTTGTCGAGCACTGTAAATTTTGATAGACGTACCAAAGCAAGTAAGATACCGCCAGGGATGGATAAAATCCATACAATACAGAATAGCGATACGGTTACCTTTAAACCATCAGCGATGGTTGGGATAATCTGCAATAAATAATCTAACATGGAATACTCCTTCAAAACACGACTAGAGAAGAGGCATCTGGCCTCTTCTCTAGTGTACATTTCGTTCTTTAATTATCTGTTGTACATACTGACCATAGTACTATTAGTATATCACGAATTGTACTATTTAGCATCGCTCTTATCTAGGTCTGCGCTAGAGCCCAACCATTTTTCAACGATTTTATCAGCAGTACCATCTTTTTTCATGTCCGCTAAGATACCATTGATTTTATCACGTAATGCAGTGTCATCTTTACGGAAACCAACAGCGAAGTTGTCAACACCGTAATCAGTACCGTCTACGATTTTGTATTTACCAGGTTCTTTTGTCATGAGGTAACGAGCGATAACACCATCGGCGATAACTGCATCAACACGACCAATACCAAGATCCATGAAAGCACTTACGAAGTCAGCATAAGATTTTGTTTCTTTCACAGTTTTACCGCTTGGATCATTTTGTAATGCAGATTCACCAGTACTAGCTTGTTGAACACCTACTACTTTACCTGCTAAATCAGCTTTGGATTTGATGGAGTCATCATCATTACGAACAACGATGTATTGTTTATCCTTCATGTATGGATTGGAGAACAAAATATTTTTCTCACGTTCAGGAGATACTGTTAAGCCATTCCATAAAGCGTCGATTTTTTTAGATTTCAACTCGGCTTCTTTACTGGACCAGTCGATAGCTTTGAACTCTACCTCCATACCAGCGCGTTTAGCTGCTTCTTTAGCCATATCGATATCTAAACCTACGATTTCGCCTTTATCATCTTTAAAGCCCATTGGAGGGAAGCTATCATCTAAGCCGATAACGATTTTTTTAGGTAATTCTGTATTAGCAGTTTTAGTATCGCTACCACAACCCGTTACAAATACCATCATAGATACTGCTGCAAGGCCAACGGCCATCATTTTTTTCCAATTCATAACTATCCTCCACGGTGTGTTACACCTTTAACTACTTGCTATTATATGCTGTACAGAACTCACCTCTGCACCCGATGATTGTATTATACTTTAGTTCGTTAAAGTTGTAAATAGCTAATTTGATGAATTTTTGGATTTTCTTAATTTCTTAATATTACATATCATCTATTGTAAGGATAAAGCATTTGTATAACCTATATTTTAAAGATTTGAATGCTTATTAATAGCTTCAATCATGGCCATTTTATCTTTATCCCCTACCTGCGCGAGGTCTAAGGGTATGACATAAATACCACCATGACCATTCATAGCCTGCAATTCACGCCAACCTTCGGTAAACCCAATAATATGCTCGTAATCTACAAAGACAAAATATTCATCCCCATGAAAAAGACTGTGAAAGTATTCTATAAAAGAAAAAGGCCTACGTTTCAACACGAGGCCCTTTTCACAGATAAAAGCTTGACTTTCACCTAATCTATGAAGGGTCCACAATATAAGGAGTAACAACAGATAATACAATATACGCTCAGCCCAATCGGACGGCAAATATTTCACAATTAACACGCACACCAATAGACCGACGATGCGTCCAGTCCACTGGATTCCACGATGTATTTCTAAGCTCTGTTGTACGGCACCTGATGAAAAGCGTTCCATTGCCTCTTGTTTCGTCATGGCTTACCTCACAAATTGAAAGTCTACTATATGATTTTATTTACGGCACAAGCCCATAGCTTGCTCAACTTTACGGTACATTTGACTTGCTTTAGCATGAGCCTTAGCAGCACCTTCATCGAGAATTACATCGAGTTCAGGGCTTGCAATCAATTCATTGTAGCGTTGTTGGATTGGCTCAAGAGTTGCCACTAATAGGTCTGCAATATCGGATTTAAATACGCCATAACCTTTACCTGCATACATTTCTTCGATAGCTTCATAGCTGTCTTTTGTGATAGCACGGTAAATGCCCATCAAGTTAGAAATGCCCGGTTTGTTTTCTTTATCGTAACGCACTGCATTATCAGAGTCAGTTTGAGCGCGTTTCAATTTTTTCACAATCAAATCTGGTGCATCCAAAAGGCGAATAGTAGCATTTTGGTTATCATCAGATTTACTCATTTTCTTAGTAGGCTCTTGTAAGCTCATAACGCGAGCACCACCTTCGCCTACCTTGATATCAGGTACTACGAAAGTTTCACCAAATCTACGGTTAAAACGCTCTGCCAAATTACGAGTCAATTCAAGATGTTGCTTTTGGTCTTCACCTACAGGAACATAGTTTGTACCATATAACAAGATATCTGCCGCCATCAATGGTGGGTACGTAAGCAATGCTGTAGGAATAGAGTCACCTTGCTTTTGAGACTTATCTTTGTACTGCGTCATACGCTCTAATTCGCCAACATAGCTGATAGATTGCATAACCCAACCGAGTTTAACGTGCTCAGGTACTTCGGATTGTACGAACAATGTTACCTTTTTAGGATCCAGGCCAACCGCTAGGTACAACGCAGCCAAATTACGAGTATTTTGGAATAACTCTTTTGGATCTTGCGGTACAGTGATTGCATGTTGGTTAACGATACAATAATAACATTCGTCAGTATCTTGATAGTCTAAGAAATTACGTAAAGCCCCCAAATAGTTACCAAGTGTTAACTCACCACTTGGTTGGATGCCGGAAAATATAACTGCCATAATAGTCTCCCTATATTGAAATAAACCAACAGTGCCGAAGCACTGTTGGTTATATATATTATTCTACGGTTACAGATTTAGCTAAGTTACGTGGTTTATCTACATCTGCGCCGCGTGTAATCGCTGCATAGTATGCTAATAATTGCAATGGTACAACAGCGAGAATTGGGGCGATGAATTTATTCGCACGAGGAACATAGATTGTATGGTCTACGTGTTTAGATAATTCTTCGTCACCTTTCATGCCGATACCGATTACAACCGCTTCACGAGCTTTTACTTCGCGGATGTTGCTGATCATCTTATCGTACACATCCTTTTGTGTAGCCAATGCGATAACAGGTACGCCTTCTTCAATAAGAGCTAATGTACCATGTTTCAATTCGCCACCAGCATATGCTTCAGCATGGATGTAAGAAATTTCTTTCAATTTCAAAGCACCTTCCATTGCTACTGCATAGTCGATAGCACGGCCCAAGAAGAACGCATCAGATTTGAAGCCATAATGTTTTGCAAAGGCTTTCATATCTTCGTCTACTTCAAAGATTTCATGAATCAATGTAGGCAAGTTTTTAACACCGCTAAGGATTTCTTCACCTAACGCTGGATCCATTTTGCCATTTAATTGGCCAAGGTATACAGCGAACAATAAGCCAGCTACTAATTGAGTAGTGTAAGCTTTTGTGGACGCTACAGAGATTTCAGGGCCTGCCCATGTGTAAACAGTATTGTCTGCTTCACGGGAGATACTGGAACCTACTACGTTAGTAATCGCCAAGGATTTAGCACCATGGCGTTTTGCCTCTTTCAACGCAGCTAATGTATCAGATGTTTCACCAGATTGGCTGATAACAATACATAATGTTTTGTCATCAGTCAATGGATTGCTGTAACGGTACTCGGATGCGATTTCCACACTTACAGGAATGCGCGCTAAGTTTTCAATATATTGTTTTGTTACAAGACCTGCATGGTATGCTGTACCACATGCAACGATAAGGATTTTATTGAAAGCTGCTACATCTTCAGCAGTCCAATTCAATTCATCAAAGATAGCTGTTTTACCATCTTCAGAGATATGTGTACCGAAAGTATCGCGTACAGCTTTAGGTTGATCATGAATTTCTTTCAACATGAAGTGTTCATAACCGCCTTTTTCTGCTGCTTCCGCATTCCAGTTAACATGGAATACTTCTTTATCAACAGGGTTGCCTTCACGGTCAAATACAGATACATTATCACGAGTTACGATAGCTAATTCACCATCGCTCAAAATGTATGTATCGCGTGTGTAGTTAATAATAGCTGGAATATCAGATGCTACAAAGTTTTCGCCTTTGCCAAGACCGATAACCAATGGATTTTCTTTTTTAGTACAAATGATTTTATCTGGCTCATCAGCACAGATGATTTCAAGAGCATACGCACCATCAACACGAGCTAGCATGCGACGTACTGTGCCTACGAAATCGCCATCATACATATCTTCTAATAAATGAGCTACTACTTCTGTATCAGTTTCAGATTTGAAATGGTAACCTTTTTCAATGAGCTCTTCTTTTAAAGGCATGTAATTTTCAATAATACCGTTGTGTACAACAGCAAATTTACCATCTTCAGATGCATGAGGATGGGCGTTCATATCAGATGGACGACCATGAGTAGCCCAACGAGTATGACCAATACCTATAGTCCCTTCATTAGGATCTGCTTTTACAATCGCCTCAAGATTAGCAAGACGGCCAACCTTCTTTTGAATTTTAATAACATTTTTAGGGCCGATAACAGCAATACCTGCAGAGTCATAACCACGGTATTCTAACTTCGCCATACCGTCCAACAAGAAATCAGATGCTTGATTAAAGCCAATGTATCCTACGATACCGCACATAAGTATATCCTCCTATAACTGGGGGCATTCTAGCCCCAGCCAAAAACTAAGGCTAACAAATTACTATTCTAACTTAACAATCTAAGTTAATGTTCAAATTATGTATCAAATAGTATTTGAATACAATTCATTCAGATACACTTTGTCCCCATCGTTACCGATGGGCTTTTTAGTATCTGTTACGACATGAATATGCCGGAAGAGCATCCGCTGATGATTCGATTACTCTTCACCTCGTCTACCCTAACGACTGCCTTCGCGGGTACTTGCGCTATTCGCCTTTACGAATTAGGGAACTCCTTTCTATAAGATACGGCAGATCTTAATAGTATACATCATATACCAATCTATATTATACGTGATAAGTAATGGTGAAAGCAAGATATCCTCATCGACATATCTAAACATCACGGTTAATATTTGTTTATAAATCCCATGTATCATTCATACTATTTTCACAGATAATTACTATACTTCTTGCAATCTTAATTTTACACAATTCGATTTTATCGCGCAATAAATATTTGGAGGTTATTATATATGACACATTCACGTAATTATAAAACTTTAAGACGTTTCATCGTTCCAGCTTTAGCGGGCGGCGCCCTCGCAGCACTAGCCTTTGCCCCTACATTTGGTGCAGAACCAGTACATTCTAATGTTCCACCACAAAACATATTTGCCCCTAAGGCTGATGCACCTAACGCTAATATGCCTAAAAATGATGTACCTAGACCAGATGATGTAAAGACAGGAGAAATTAACGAACCAACGCCTCATAAGGAAGCTGATCCTAGTACTTTCACAGGCACATCTGTTATTAGTGAAAATAAAACATTAGAACACCAACGATTCGACAATACTACAAGCGATCAAAATGCTTTCATCGGAAAAAACAAAGCCACTATCACCATCGATAGCAGCGTATTTAATAAACAGGGTAACACCACAAATGATGACAACAGTAATTTCCGCGGACAAAATGCAGTAGTGCTCGGCATCGAAGGCAGTCAAACGAGCATTAAAAATAGTAATATTACATCTAATAGTATTGGCTCTAATGCGGTATTTGCCACTGGCGAAGGCTCTGTTATTAATATAGAAAATACAAATATTCACACTAAGGGCGACTCCTCTCGCGGCTTAGATGCGACCTACAAAGGCACTGTAAATGGTAAAAATTTAACCATCACCACTGAAGGGGCTCACTCTGCTACGCTTGCTACAGACCGTGGCGAAGGCACCATTAATGCAGAAGCAGCCAAGCTAACAACCTATGGTGCGGGTAGCCCTGTTATCTACTCCACCGGCAATATTACAGCAAACAGTATCAACGGCGTAGCTAACAAAAGTGAAATAGGCGTCGTAGAAGGTAAAAACTCCATTACCCTTACGAACTCTAATGTTACAGGCTACCACGATAATGGCTTCATGCTTTACCAAAGTTTCTCCGGTGATGCTGAAAGCGGTATTGCTCGTTTAAAAGCGGAAAATAACACACTTACAACTCATGGTACAGGTGCGTTCATCTATGTAAATAACACCACAGCCGAAGCGGACCTTACAGGCAACACGATTGTAACGCCAAATACTACGACGCTGGTGAAAGCAGCAGCAGACTCCCGCTGGGGCAAAGATGGTGAAAATGGTGGTCACCTCACACTTCGCGCATCCAACCAAGAACTTAACGGTAACATCGTAGCCGACTCCATCAGCACTGTCGCACTAGATATGACTAATGGATCTAGCCTCGTAGGCGCTGTAAACACAGACAACACCGCTAAAGAAGTTACACTAAAACTCAGTAAAGACTCTACCTGGACACTCACAGGCGACAGCTATGTAAAATCCTTAACAAACGAAGACACAACAAACAGTAACATTCACTTAAATGGATACAAACTCGTTGTGGCTGATAAATAATAATAAAAGGACTGCAATCTAAATACTGAAATTCCGTATTTAGATTACAGTCCTTTCTTATGTATTAATTATTTTTAATACATAAACAATTAGATTTGTTGTTCAGATATAATATTTTTTACATCATCAATGTCTTTTTTATTTAACTTGGTTTTATCACCATTCTTCAACAGGAATTTAACTGAACACATTTTATATAAAATAGTAACTAATAGAACCATATGTTCAATCTTATTCTGTTCTTCTACTGTATAATCACTCCATAAAGTTTTAACCTCAACTAGATCTTTTAACCAATCTAATAAGCTAAAATATTTATCAGAAATTCTATTTAATACAGTTAAATAACCTGTTGCAGCACCCTCTATTTCTTTTAATAATTCAACTGCTTCTTCTATTAAAGCTTTCGCTTTATTATATTCACGTCTAGCTTCTTCTACATTTTCTTGTGCCTTATTACCTGCATGATTAATAAATAAGCCACCAACCATTAAACCTACACCTAATGTCGCACCAGATAAAAGAGCACTACCTAGTGCAACACCGCCTCCACCAGCTGCTAAACTACCACCACCTATAGCGGCAAGAGTAGCATTAGTAGCAGCAGCCCCGGACAAACTACCAATAGCAGTACCTGTTGACGCAACACCGAAAGCACTAATAGCAGCTGATGTTGCACCTCCTGCTGCAAGACCACCCGCAGTCCCCATAGAGGACCCTGCAATCAACGCCTTCAAGGCTTCCGCACCAACAGATACTTCTTTTAATCGTTCTATAGTTAACGGTTTAATCTCTTTATCCCCAATTTTTGTTGTAGCAAAATCCGGTTTATCAATGATTTTTTCCATACAACTACTAAACTCGTCAAAAGAAGCCATTACTTCAACTTCTTTTTTCCCAAGAGCATCCATTGATAATTGTGTTGCTTCTTCTTGTTCCTTTAGCATATTTTGATTGGATTTATGACGGCGCTCAATACGTTCTATATCTTCTTTTGCCTCTTTTATTTTCTTTGCACCAGAAACCCCCTTAGCAACCCCAGTCGCACCTGCAACAACAGCAATAGCTCCAACAATTAATGGTAATGGCATATTAACTCCCCTTTTCATTTTTTAAAAACTTACATGCCTGATAGTTTAACTCATAAAACTCTTTTAGAGTCATAGAGTCTTTATAATAATGTTCGTACATAGCATCTACTCTACAAATCAGTGGACGTCTATTATATATTGAACATTTATTATCTTTTAGATATTTACACTTCCCAGTATCATCAGCCAAAAAGCTATACAACTTAGAGGTATAAACCTTTTCACAACATTTCCCACATTGACTACATCTAAACATTATTTAAATACCAATTTACTTTTTTTATTACTCATAAAACTTGAAAAATCACCTTGCCACGGAAGATTAATATTTATTTCAGACATCAGATTTTTTAATTGATCATTAATCATACCATAATTATTACCTTCTAAAAGCTCTAAAACCCTATTATACTTCTCAGTTTCATGAATAACTGTTTTTACATCAACTTGTAAAAGTTTAGCCACATAAGCTTCATACATAGCTACCTGTTCTTTCATATATTCTACATATTCACCAAATGGGTTTATATCAAGTTGCTTTATAAATTCATATATTTTTTTTGCTATATCCCATTTATCGATAAAGTAAATTAATGTACAACTAATTATGCCTGAAACAAATACCTCAATAAATGTAACTAATAGCTCACCAACTAAGGGGATACCAGATAATGTAGGAGCTAAATAAGTACCAATTAAAGATCCCACAATAGCCGATGCTGAAGTAGCTAACACCACTAGAATCGCATGTATTTTATCTTGCCAACTCTTGTGTTCCTCAAAAAACAGTATTTTAATAGCTTTAACAAGTGCTCCACTAGCATGTCTCAATATTTTTATCGACCCCTCTAATAAAGTCTTAACTATATTAGTGAGCGTTGTCATTAATGAAGCAATTACCCCCGAAATTAAACCTTCCTTTAATTTCGATATAACCTCTTTATATTTTGATTTTGCTTTAATAAACCCTTCTTTTATCCCCTCAAGGATATCAGAAAAAAAACCTTTTAATGAATTTGATGTACATAAAGAGAGACGTTCTTTTATCGAAAACCATACTTCTATCAGTACAAAGCCAATAACTTGTTTAACTGCTGTTTTCCCACCAAGTGATAAGGCTGCTTTTGTTGTATCCATTGTAAATTTAGAACTAGTATAATAATCCTTGTTCAACTTATTGGTCATAGACTGTTTAGATTGCTGATATAACTTTTTAACTTCATCAGGTTTCAGCTTTTCTAACTCTTTATATTTTTTTAACTGCTTCTGCTCTTTTTTTGTTAAAGAACCTTTCCCCTCTAATTCTTTAATCCGACTTTGTCTCATCCCTTTAGTATTCTTCCAATCTGTTAAAAATTGATCTACAGTTTTTGCTCCTTTGGATCGATTGACTGAGCTATATGTCGGAACTAAATTATCATCAGAATTTGCTAATGTAACTGGATCTAAAGATGTCGCATAAACAGCTGCATTATCATGAACAACTTTAGCTGATATAATATGATCTAAATCATGAGAGTCATAGAGTTTTTCTTTAGTATACGCATCTTTAATCCCAGATGTCCGTCTTTGTTTACTATATTCTCTATTTTTCGCTATATATTGTTTATCACTATGATACTTATGAGAATCGTAATTACCTCTATTTTCATATTTATTGCGAGTATCAGTATTTTTAATACTCATTTTCTCATTTTTACCAACTTGTTCTAAGTTATGAATAGTGTCTACATCTCCACCATATTGATCTTGAATAATAAAATCCAAGCCAAACGTTTGTAATAAAGAATCTAGAATTACACGCTCATATTCTTGAAAAATAGATTTTTTAGTATCTTTACTATCTGAAACAATCATATTTGAATCCAATTCTCCAAGAAACCGTGTTGTCATAATACTCTCCTGTATTTTAAAAACTTACACAAATTCATGATATCTTCATGAGTATTTCATGAGTAAATTATAAGTCATGAATTTACACTAGTCAACAAAAACCTAATTATTAGAAGCTCTCAATAATGAAATAACAATAAAAAAGCTCATACTATTCATAACTTATGTAGTGACCCCAAAAAGTTAGACTTTTATTTCCGAGTAACCTAAACTGGTTGCTCGGAATTTTTTTATGCTGCAG
>NZ_JAJEQD010000017.1:0-43947 GCF_020687175.1 Veillonella fallax
GTTCTTTCCTTTTCTCTAAGAATTTTTACCAACCCCCAGTTTAACTGGGGGTTTAGTCATGCCTATTCGGCGTACAATAAAATGGTGTTGAACGCAAAGACGTCCAACACCATTTTTTAGATAAAAAATCACATTAATTTCTAAAAGAATACCACCCAAACAATTACCACACCATATAAAAATATAATTGCATGAATTATTAAAATTGAATTAATTATACTTTTCTTTTTTCTTTCATCATCAGTACTTTTATATCTATATCTATGTAACCATAATATACAAAAATACATAATAGCCGCTAATACCATACCTGAATAAAAATATGTATCTGATGTATAATAGTTAGTCTCATACAGTTTATTTATTAAGTATCCAGCAATTAATACAGCAAGCAATATAGACTCTATTAAGACTTGTGATTTATTCTTTGCTTTATACATAAGAAAAATATCATACAACAACCATATGCTAATGCCTAAAATTAATAAGTCATATATCATAAACTATTTCCTATTTCATAGAATATAAACCTAAAGGTTTTTTACAAATTGCCAAGATCCCTTACCAAATAATAAATAAACTACATACATATTTATAAATGGTATCAATAATCCTAATAGCCATAGCGCACTACTACCAGAATCATGTAATCTCATAATACCAAGTCTTACAATATATATAACTACCCATATATAGGCTATATCAAATACATATACTAATAAAACAGATATAAATTCAGTTTTCGGTAGAATTTTAGAAATCATCATTACCAATAAGATGAATAAAATAATGATTAACTGATAAGCTATATAATAATATAATATTTCTCCACGGCTTACTCGCTTTGATACATTAAATAATTGTAACGATCCACTTTCCTTGATAATTGATATAACTTTATAAAAAGAAAACCCTTCCTTAAATCTATTCCAATTCTCCAAGAATGGATAATGTATATATCCCCAAGTAGTTTTAATTACACCATCAGCCTCACCATATTTATTACGTGTATTCGTCCCTGATAAAAGCAATAATATAGAAAGAATACCGAATATAAAGCCTATATTTATATTTAAGATAGTTTCAATGGAATCCACATTACGTGTAACAGTAATAACATTTTCTGAGATATCAAATGGATTATAGAGAAAATATAGTATAATTCCTATCCATAACACAAGGTATAGCCATAAACGTCCTATATCCATAATACGTTGTAATGAGATAATGGCCAAAGCTAAGATAACAACAATATAATCAATTATTCCAACCAACTGTATATACTTATCACTATAGATATTAAACTTACCTATTATCATATTAGGCATAATAATAAACATTATAAAAACAATAAAAAGCGAGAAGAAATAAGACAGACGATCTAAACGCCAATTATATTTAAGACTACATATGTTAGACTGAAATAAAGCCCACTCATTTATTAATAATTGTATCAATAAAGCTCACCCTCACCTCTCCATACATTAAGTAAATAAATTTATTTACCAATTACTTGAAAAACCATAGTCATATAGCCTACGTCTACATAAATCATAGACAACACATAAACCTAGCAGCTTATAAAAATATCGTACATAATACCAATACAAATCATAAGTTGCTCCTCTATTTATATGTATATTACCCAGCACATAAATAAAAAATCCCCCTACTAAAATAAATAAAAAAGATATTCTAGTATTATGTATTAGATCGTATACATTTTGTTTTAAAAGTATTTGTTCTCTCTCAATAAAACCAAACATAGTCCTTCTCTCTTTTATCTGATAATTTTATTTTACTAAAATTTTATATTTATTATATATCATATTTTGATGGGACGCCTACACAACTACAGTAATAAAAATGGCGACCTGTACTTGTGTAGTGACATCAGGAACGAGGAACAAACAAGTATAGGTCGTCATTTTTAATTTATTTGTAGTAATGTTATTGGGTCCCATCAAAGTATGCTAGATATAAAGTAGAATAAAATTACTCATATATTCACACATTCATATCCTTATAACCAAAAAGAATATATTTATAAAAGCTAATACTATACTATATTCATCACATAAATTGCTTAAAAACCCTTAATTTTCCTATACTTCTAGGGGTATGGGGTTTATTGACACCCCTATGTTCCTTTGTTACGATTGGCTTAAGGTTATATATATGCAATATATCTATAGTAATCTATAAACTATATCTTTTATATAAAATTATTGTAGGTTACTAAGATTATTGCATAGACTTGTAGTTAAGTTATGGATAGGAGTATTAAAATGAAAAAACAATTAGCATTAGCATCCGCCATTTTAGGTTTAGCAGTATCCGTTGGGGCACCTGTTGTATCTAACGCAGCATACCAATTAAATGAAGAAGTAAAAGACCCTACTCCAGCATTGAAAGAGGCATCCACTATTGGTGTTCGTACGCATGAAACTAAAGAACTTCAAAATCTCCAAAATAAAGATGCAATCGTTGTTATGAGCTTTGGTACTACATACAAAGATACTCGTGCTAAAACAATTGATGCTACTGTAGATGCTATTAAAGCAGCTCATCCAAACACTAAAGTAGTAACAGCTTTCACAAGCCATATTATTCGTGATCGTATCCAACAAAAAGAAGGTATTACATACCCAACTCCTGAAGAAGCGTTAGACCAATTAAAAGCTGAAGGTTACTCTCGTGTAGCTTTAACATCTTTGGATGTTATTCCTGGTATGGAATATAACTATGATGTTGCTGTTTACAACTTATACAAAAATAACTTTAAGAAAATGACACTTGGTACTCCACTTATGTACTGGATGGGCCAAGAAGGTCAAACTGATGAAGTTGTACAAACAATTAAAGCCGTTCAATCTCAGTTCCCTAAATTAGGTAAAGAAGATGCGCTTCTTATCATGGCTCATGGTACCCCAGATCCTTCCAATGCTTACTACTCTGTAATCCAAGATCGTATCCATTCCCTTGGCTTGAAAAATGTATATATCTACACTGTAGAAGGTACTCCAAACCTTGAACAAGTTGTACCTCAATTAAAAATGCACGGTATTAAACATGTTACATTGATGCCATTCATGATGGTAGCTGGCGACCATGCTAATAACGACATGGCAGGCAATGAACCAGATTCCCATAAATCCATCCTTGAAAAAGACGGTTTCAAAGTAGATACTTATCTCCATGGTTTAGGTGAAAACCAAAATATCCGTAATATCTTCGTGGAACGTGCTAACGAAGCTTGGGATGCATTACAAAAATAATTTACTTAACAATTAAATTGTGTCGTTAAAAACGTATATAGGAGTACATCATGAAAAAACTACTACTTTGTAGTCTTGCTTTGGTCATGGTTGTACTAGCAATAGCTGGGTGTGGTAAATCCACATCCAGCTCTTCTGCTACTACGAAGGAACTTACCTTTAATGGTGAAACCTACACTGTACCAAAGGATCCGCAACGCATCGCTGTTCTTTCAAACTCTGTATTGTCCATGCTATACGCAGTGGATGGCAAAGCTATCTCCCGTGCTAGCACAACAGATAAATTAGCTCCAGATTTAGAAGCATTACCTGCATTAGGTCAAACGGCTAATATCAACATGGAACAACTATTAGGCTTGAAGCCAGATGTGGTATTGGGTTTGGAAAACCAACATAAAAAATATGAATCCCAATTACAATCTAACAATATTCCAGCAGTGCTTTTCAATTACGATGGCATCAAGGATAATGTACCAATGCTAACATTCCTTGGTGAATTAACCAACCATCAAGATAAGGCTAAATCCGTTATTGCAACCTATGAAAGCAACATTCAAAAGGTAAAAGATGCTATTAAAAACCAACAACCTGCACGTGTTGCTGTATTACGTGCCACAGGAAAGGGTGTAACTGCTGAAACTGATGAAGCAGTTACTGCATCCATGGTAAAAGAGCTAGGCATGACAAACGTTGTTGCCTCCCACCTAGAAGGCACAACTAAGGATAAAACTGTCCCTTACTCTCTTGAAACATTGACTGCAGATAACCCTGATATTATCTTCGTTGTTACAATGGGTAAAGAAGAAGAAATTACAAAAGCTATGAAACAAGCTATGACAGATAATCCTGCATGGGCTAATTTAAAAGCTGTACAAAATAACCGCGTAATATATTTACCATCTAAACTATTCCTATTAAACCCAGGTCTACAAACACCAGAAGCTATGGCACGTTTAGTTAAAGAAGCCTATGGTATTAATGTTACATTCTAACATATTGCATCATGCAAAAGAGGGCATCCCCCAAATAGGGAATGCCCTCTTTTTTATTAATATCAAGCTACTCAACTAATCCTTTTACGCGCACATATTTTTTATTATCAAATGTATCAAGTTGTACATCTACAGAGAAAACATCTCTAAACAACTCATCCGATATTATTTTATTTGTTTCTCCTGACGTTACTAAATACCCTTCTTTTATAACAGCCATATGATGTGAATATTGAACCGCCTGTGTTAGTTCGTGAAGTACCATGAGAACGGTTAAATTTTGTTCCTTATTTAAGCGTTTCAATAACTCCATAATTTCTAATTGGTGATTAATATCTAAATACGTTGTTGGTTCGTCTAAGACTAATAATTTTGGTTGCTGTGCTAGTGCCATAGCAATCCAAACACGTTGCCGTTCGCCACCAGATAGGGATGGGATTAATTGTTCTCTCAAATGATTCGTTTTCGTGATATGTAACGCATAGTCAACGATTTCACGATCTTCTTTAGCCGTGTTTTTCCACCAATTTTGGTATGGATACCGTCCACAATATACCAATTCTTCTACGGTCATATCCTTTGGCATATTAGGCACCTGTGGCAGAAACGCCATTTGACGTGCCAATTCATTTTGTGAATATGACTGTAATGGTTTACCTAAAATAGTCACACATTCACGAGGACTATGAATATATCCAATCATAGACCGTAAGAGTGTACTTTTACCACAACCATTAGGTCCTATTAATGTCGTAATTTTACCGATAGGAACCGATACATTAATATCATGTAGAATATGACGATTGCCAAGAGTTACGGATAACTGTTTTACATCAATAGCGGTATTCATTAGTTATCCCTCCTCAATAGATATAAGAAGAACGGCGCTCCAAAGAATGCCATAATAATGCCCACTGGTACCTCTATAGGGCTCCACATAACACGTCCTATTGTATCACTGACAACAAGTACTAACGCACCTAATAATGCGGATCCAGGCAGTAAATACGCATAATCATTACCGATTATAAGACGTAACATATGGGGAATAACCAAACCTACAAATCCGATAAGCCCAGCTATACTTACAGCACCAGCCGCTAAAAGAGCAGCCACTGCAGTCATAATAAACCGTGTTTGTTCTACCTTAAGGCCTAATCCCTTTGCAGTTTCGTCACCTAAACTTAAAATGGTAAGTCGTTTAGCTCCTAAACAGGCAAAAATAAGACCGACTAACGCGTATGGGAACAGAACCTCTACTTGAGGCCAACTGCGTGCAGCCAAGCCCCCTACCATCCAAAGTAAGGCTCCTTGCACACGATCTCCATAGAATACAAGTAGTGCAGAAATACCAGAGCCTAAAAAAGCAGCCACTGCAACACCAGCCAAGATGATACGGCTTGGGCGTACACCATTCTTCCAAGCAAGAGCATATACCATCATCGCCGCAGCCATAGCACCTAAAAAGGCTACCAACGGAACTATATGGTCATACCCAGGAAATAAAATAAAAATGATAACACCAGCTAATCCAGCACCAGAGGATACCCCTACAATCTGTGGATCTGCTAGGGGATTTTTCATAACTGCTTGCAAAATTGCACCAGATACAGCTAGACAAGCCCCCACTAACGCAGCTACAATATTGCGAGGCAATCGAATATTCCAAATAATTTGTGAAGATGTATCTGTTAGCTCACTAGACCATAATGTATGCCAAATCTCAGCTAATGATACGGGTGTTGATCCCCAAATAAGAGATATAATCATGCTCGTAATAACGGCGATGATTAAGATACAAATCACTGATACGCGAAATAATTTTCGTTCATTACTTGATGCCATATGAACCCCCCTCTCAAAAATTAACTACATTATAAGAGATCTAATACATTATATTTGACTATGTTTAGCAATTATTGTGAAAAATATATACAGTAAAACCCGAATCGTAGAACTACAAAAATACGATTCGGGTTTTGTATTATTTAGACTCTTTGCCTTCTACGAAGAGCATGTCATTGCGTTTTACGTCTGTGTAAAGCAATGCATTACATACGGAAGCAGCAATTGGGCTACCACCTTTGTTGCCTTTTACAGTGATGTAAGGAACTGGGGATACTTCCATCAAGTAATCTTTGGATTCTGCAGCGCCTACAAAGCCTACAGGGATACCAATGATAAGAGCTGGTTTAACGCCTTCTTCAAGAGCCAAACGCAATACTTCGTACAATGCTGTTGGCGCATTACCGATAGCAACGATTTGGCCTTCTAATTGTTTACCAAATGTACGCATAGCTGCGATGGAACGTGTTACGCCTAATTCTTTAGCCATTTTAGCTACATTTTCATCTTTAATTAAGCAATGTACTTCGTTGCCGCGAATTTTAAGAGCTGGTTTAGAAATACCTGTGCGAACCATTTCCACATCTGTATAAATATCTGCACCATTATCTAATGCTTCGATACCTTTTTGAACAGCATCAGGGCTCATTTTTACGAGTTGAGCGTATTCAACGTCGCCAGACGCATGAACAGTACGAGATACTACGCGTACTTCATCATCGGTTAAACCTAAATCTTTTACATAATCGTAAATGATTTCCATACTTTTATCTTCAATGGCTTTAGGATTTTTAACGTAATCCATTAGTGTCCTCCCATAATTTGAAAAATTCATCATTAGATGATACCACGTGGCCTTCAATTTTAACACGTGGACGATCGATAACAATAACATGGATGCCAAGATCCATAGCGGCTTGTAATTTTGTATCAGCACCACCTACAAGGCCAGAGTTTTTCATAACTACAACGCTCGCCTTTGTATCGTGGAACATGATGCGGTTCATATCGTAAGAGAATGGACCTTGTACAGCAACAATGCGTTTTGGACTTACATTGAGGTCTTCCATCATTTGTAACACCTCTGCAGTAGGCAAAATGCGGGTCCATACTTCGCAATCTTGCAAGGCTTCAGATTTAGCAAAGATGTGCATTGTTTTACTACCTGTAGTCAAATACACATGGCTATTATTTTCCTTCGCTAATTTACCTGCTAGATTAGCTGCTTCTACTTCGTCCACTACGATATGCAATTTATCATAGTCTGGTAATGGCACCTCTTTACGTTCGAAACGAACAAAAGGAATACCTTCAGCTTTTGCTGCATCTTGAGCCGTAGCCGTAACGATAGCAGCATACGGATGGCTTGCATCGATTAATAGGCGCACATTGTGCTTCTTAATTAAGTCTTGCATAGCCTCTTGGTCAAGACGGCCCGTATGTACGGTAATGCCAATATGGGCAGCAAGCTCTGCCCCATATTGGCTAACAACCGTAACAAGCACATCTTCGCCAGTTCGTTTTTGGATTTCTACCGCTAAGGTGCGGCCATCCAAAGTGCCGGCAATGACCCAAATCATAATTTGTAGCCTCGAGGTGTAATCATGCGACCATTTTCAATATAGGTTTGGCTGTTACCGATGATAACAAGTGTTTGCATATCTACTTCTTCATTTGTGAAGTTTTCAAGATCAGAGATTACCATATGTTGGCCTGGGCGACCTGCTTTTTGCACGATACCAACAGGTGTTTTAGGGTCACGGTATTTAAGAACGATTTCACGAACTTCATCTAAATGTGTAACACGTTTTTTACTGCGTGGGTTGTACAAGGAAATAACCATATCGCCTTGTGCACAAAGGTCTGCACGTTTTTTGATAAGATCCCATGGCGTCATCAAGTCGCTCAAGGAAATAACTGCAAAGTCATGCATCAATGGTGCACCCAATACAGATGCTGCTACGTTTACAGCGCTAAGGCCAGGCACGATATCTACAGAAGGGCGTTTTTCTGCTGGCACTTTATTAGCAAGTTCCAACACAAGACCTGCCATGCCGTATACGCCAGAGTCACCAGAGGATACTACAACTACTTGATGACCTTCTACTGCTAAATCAACTGCTTGTTGGCAACGATCTACTTCTTGCATCATTGCAGTACCTACAGTTTCTTTACCTTCGATGAGGTCTTTAATCAAGTCGAGGTATGTCAAATAACCTACAACGCGGTCAGCTGCTAAGATAGCTTCGCGCGCTTGAGGCGTCATAAACTCTTCATCGCCAGGGCCGATGCCGATTACTTTGATGTTACCTGTGCAATGGCTACCGTTGTTTTTGGATAAATTGTTTTGTGCTGTATTAATGTTCGGCTCTTGGCCGCTAGTAATGCCGTTGTCTCGCATACGTTTCCTACTCCTATAGTTCCTTTTACAAAATTAGATTCTTTTAATTTTTCTTCTTCAATGAGTGGTGCCATCTCGTCCTGTGTATAGAACACGATAGGCCACCCCATAATTTGCATAGCCTCTAAGAGGCCTACTTCATCTTGTTTAACGATGACCGATGCAGCCGTTACAAGGCTCTTTGGTGAAAGCTTATGTGCTGCTAGCGACTGTTGAATAGCGTTAAGAATCAATTCCTTCGGCGTATCTCGACGACAGCCAATGCCCATCGTATACGTACGAGGGCGCAAAATTAATTGATGTCCATACTCGGCAATTACTTTATCAGTAATTACAACTCTAGATGAACCCTCTTCCGCGCTTTCATTTTTACATGGAATAAGCTCAAGCTGATCCAACGAAACAACGTGAACCATACCATGTTCACCAATATGAGCTTTCGCAGCTTGTTCTAAATGCTCTGCATTCGGTAAGCTTTCATCGATATAATAATCAACCTGTTCTCCTCCAACAATGGCAGAGTTTACATTGATTAAGGTTTGAAAATCATCTACTAACAGATGCTCGTGGCGCGCCAACACGTCAGGCGCTGGCAATCCGTTTACATCCGTTGCGGTTGTAATGACGGGGTCCGCATCGATGGCCAGCGAAATGGACTGCGTCCATTCGTTGGCGCCCCCAAGGTGCCCAGACAATAAGCTAATCACATGGTGACCCACTTCGTCCATTACGACTACCGCAGGATCCTTGGATTTATGCTCAATATATGGTGCAATCATGCGCACTACTATACCGAGTGCCATAATACACAGTACTTGGTCGTAATCCTTGAAAATCTGTCCTATATGGTTTTTGAGGGAGTCAAAATAAATAGCCTCACCACCAGAGGGACGATTTTCCTTTTCAAAGCAATCCGCATGGGGTGCCACAAAAGACTTGATGCGTTGACCTAGCTTTGCACCTCGTTCAGATACAGAGAGAATAGCCGTTCTATTCTTCTTAACTCCAGTCGTAGATGCAGCAATTTCTGGTGCTTTCATCATATTAGTCCTTAGCACTGCGGTACATGTGAGCAAAGCCTTTGTCGTAAAGTTTAGATAATTCATATTCACTATCTAATACATGGCTTACTACGATCATAGCTTGGCGCAATACGCCCTCTTTCGCTACGATGTCCGCAATAGTTTCCAATGTGCCACGGATAATGCGTTGGTCTGGCCAAGACGCTTTTACCACGATAGCCACTGGAGTCGTTTTATCATAACCACCCTCGATAAGTTCAGCTACAACCTTATCTAACATTTGAACGCTAAGGAAAATACACATTGTCGCTTCATGAGCTGCTAACATGCGCAATTTTTCCTTTGGAGGCATTGGTGTACGACCTTCCATACGCGTAATAATTACTGTTTGAGATACATTTGGTAATGTATATTCTTGTTTCAAAGCCGCTGCTGTAGCAAGGAAAGAACTTACGCCTGGCACGACTTCATAAGAAATGCCCATGCCAGCCAGTGCATCCATTTGTTCTTGAATAGCACCGTAAATAGCAGGATCACCTGTGTGAAGGCGAACTACGCTTTTACCAGCCTCAACGGAGGCTTTCATAACAGCCAACACCTCATCAAGGTTCATAGTAGCACTGTTATGAATTTCACAGCCTGGTTTACAAGCCTCTAAAATAGCAGGGTTTACCAAGGAGCCAGCATAAATAACAACGTCTGCCTCTTGTACTAAACGATACCCTTTGCGAGTGATTAACTCAGGATCCCCAGGGCCTGCGCCTACGATATGTACGTCAACCATATTACTCTCCTTCTGCGATACGCGTTGCAGATACAATGAAAATTGGACTCAATGGGTCTAACAAATGATATGGACCAGCCTTACGGTAACGGCTAATGGACATTTGGTAACCTTCATAGGTGAAAGGACGACCTTTCAACTCTTTAAGGATGGTATAACCAGTTTCCATTGTTACAGCTGTTACAACTAAACGTCCGCCAATTTTTAAAAGACGTTGCGCCTCGTCCATGATGCCAGTCATACCACCAGCGCTGCCGCCTATGATAACAGCATCTAGCTCAGGCAATTCTTCCATACCTTCAGGAGCTTTGGACTTGATAACCGTCATATTATTTACATTGAATTTCTTCATGTTTTCATTGATAAGGTCGATGCCTTTATCAAAGCGCTCAATCGCATATACATGCCCTTTAGGCGCGGCCAAGGCTGCTTCAATAGAAATAGAGCCCGTACCAGCACCAACGTCAAGGACGATGCTATCTTCCTCGATGCGTGCCTCGTTCATAACGGCTTTGCGAATCTCGCATTTCGTCATTGGCACGTCGCCGCGGATAAATTCCTCATCAGGAATTCCGAAAAAATGTCTCATCCTAATACCACCATTACAGAATGACCAAAGCCTTCAAGCTCAGTTAACACCTCTAGCGTGGAGTCTACAATTTTTTCATCATCATAGCTCAAGCGCTCAAGGGCTGCTGCTCTCGTTTCTTTTGGCCAACCTGCATCTATTAAAATACGCGCAATATGCGCTGGATTATATTCAGGATCCGTCAAGAACCCCATCTTTTTACCTGCTTCATACACGAGTTTTTCAGGTGCCGGTTGGCGACCGTGAAAGCTCATTAAATCCGCATCATGCCACACCTCATTGAGTCGAGCGAAGGCAAAGGTCATAGAACTAATGCCTGGCACAACCTCAATAGGATTGGCAGGAAATTTCTTCTTTAAATATGGCAACAAGCTATAGTAGCCTGTATCACCACTTACCATAACGACAACGTCATGATCGTTGAGCTCACGCTCAATTTGCTCAGCTAATAGGCTAAGCTTACCTGTTACAGGATATGTAATTTGGCCAGGCTCCTGAAAGTCTTCTAAGGACCGTTCACTACCGACCAATACTGTGGCATGTTTAATTAAATTAAGGCCTTTAGGTACCACATAATCAGGATTACCTGGACCAATGCCTACGATATACAAGGTATGTGCCATTGTTCAAGCTCTCCTATCTCTTTAGCATGCTTATCCATTGCCAAAATCTCACCTTTTAAGGTGGTAATGATGATACCTACCTCTGCCTCGTTAGCAATATATCGCTCACTACGCAAAGATGCACGATCTACAACGCGTTGGTATACACCAGTCAGTCCTTCTCGTTCTAAAATCGGGAACGTAGACTCTGTAGTTTGGCAATTAAATAGCTCTTCACACACCGCTTGGGATGCCCCTTCTAAAGCGGCATAGGCTACGATGCTTTCCATGCGACCATCACTCATGCGATTGTGGGTATGGAAACTACCACTAGCTAATTTTATTAGCTTACCAATATGACCGATGATCAAAATACGCTTGAAGCCAATTTGTACTGCCTTTTCAAGCATAAAGCCAATAAAGTTACTGGTCTCTGCCATTTGGTTCTTATGAATACCTAATACTTGTTCAGCTAAATCTTGACCAATACGGCCCGGCACGAGAACAGCCGTTTCACAACCATTAGCTTTCATAACCTTTAGCTGAGGTACTAAGGAGTTCTTGAACCCTTCTTCACTCATAGGCTTAACGATACCCGTAGTACCGATAATGGAAATACCACCTTCGATACCCAGGGTATGATTTAACGTTTTCTTGGCTAATACCATACCGTTTGGTACACTCACCGTTACCGTTACACCTTGGCCATGTACACAATGCTCTTCAAAAACGATTTTCATCATCGCCCGAGGTCCTGGATTGATAGCTGGTTCTCCTGGAGGCATAGCAAGGCCCGGTTTTGTTACCGTCCCAACGCCAAAGCCCGCTCGGAATCGTAGTTCACCAGTATCATCAAGGGTCACCGTCGTTTCCACATCATTGCCATGAGTTACATCAGGATCGTCGCCGCCGTCTTTCATAACGGTCACCTTAGCCTCTATATCGGATATGACCTCTACCTGTTTGATAGGTACCTCAATATACTGACCTTGAGGATTTTCAATGACCACTTGATCCACGATGTTCTTATCTAAGAGGGCCAATAAACCAGCTTTCATACCTGCCGTAGCACATGAACCTGTGGTATAGCCACCCTTCATGTCCTCTACTTTCATAAGGCCTCCTACACCGATAGGGTTAGCAACTCCAATGAATCAAACTAACCCTATCTTATGGACATATGTTATTAGGAACGGAAGTTAACGAATTGCAATTCTACAGGAATATCCAATTGTTTTAACATTTGGATTACTGCTTGCAAATCATCTTTGTCCTTACCAGATACACGCACTTGATCCTCTTGGATAGATGCTTGTACCTTGATTTTCATGTTTTTAATTGCTTTTACTACATCTTTAGCATTTTCTTTAGTAATGCCTTTTTTAATAGTAATGATTTGGCGAACTGTTGCACCAGCAGCTGGCTCTACTTTGCCGTAGTCAAGATTTTTAATCGCTACGTTACGTTTAACCATTTTGCCTTTTAAAACATCGATAATGGCATTCAATTTATATTCATCATCACCGATGATTTTGATAGTGTCACCTTCAAGACTGATTTCCGCTTTGGAACCGCGAAAATCATAGCGCGTACCAATCTCTTTTTTCGCTTGGTTTACCGCATTATCTACTTCCTGCATATCCACTTCGGACACAACGTCAAAGGAACAATCTTTAGCCATTTTATACCTCCTACACCTGAACCCGTTGGGCATGGGGTTCACAGTATTACTTTCATCATCCTCATATTCCAAGTGAAAGTGTAAATGTACACCAAATCGGAATATATCTCTATAATTATACCTTATAACAGGCTTATTTTCTAGGTAAATCGATATTTTTAATTATAACTATTATTAATCATAGAAGTATTATACGGACTATAAATCGTAGATTAATACAAGAAATGTATATGTATAAACATGATATATTCAAAAATAGAAAAAGACTGCACTTTTACAAGTGCAGTCTTACCATTATCATTATAAAATTGTAATTTCATCATATGTAGGTTGAACTACTAACTCACCTTTAGAGTTGATAATCCCCCAGTTACCTTTGATTTTTACAGGGCTATAACCATGAGAGAAGCTACCAGTACCAGAAATATCTTTCATAACTGGAGTTTCTATCACTCTACCATCAAGAGATAGAATCTTATAATTACCTTCTTTGTTATATACCCAAGTATATGTATCACCAAGGAAAGTTTTTACGTTCATAGATTTATCGCCTTTATAGATCACACGACCTGTAGCCATATCTACTACATAACGATTGGTGTCATTAGTAACAGACATTTCATGTTCGCCTACAAACTCGATAGTATCGTATTTAAACGGTACCTCTTGTTTGCCTGTTTCCATATCAAAAATACCATATTTATTAGTATCTTTATTTTTCAATGTTAACAATACATTATTTACATCAATCGTGCCAGCTTCGTAATTTCCAGGTTGAATTACATATTGACCTTGACGATTCATAAAGCCTAATTTACCTTCATTACGAACCAAGGTACCATGCTCTTCCATAGGGTATACATAATCGTTCTTACTATCGATTACAACAGCACCATTACGATCAATATAACCGCGCTTCATACCATCATCTACAAGACCACCAAGTCCATCAAGATATACGCCACCATGATTATAGAAGTAACCCATCCCTACAAGACCTAAAATACCACCAAGGCCAAAGTGACTTACCTTACGGCGGAATTCAGCCAAGCCATTTTTATATGGATATACTTCATTAGATGGAGCATTAAATAATACAGTACCTTTACCATCAATAGCAACAGTTTTACCATTAGTTTTTACAAAGGCACGATCCTCACTAAATTTAGTTTCTACATCAGATAATGCTTTAAATTGAGGCTGAATCACTACATTGCCATTAGCATCTTTAAATCCTAGTTTACCTTTTTCTGTGAAAGCTACATAAGAATCACTTGGATAGCTTTGACTAACAGATTTAGGATCAAAATCATTTAGCTCTTTAACAGCCGTATTCTTCTCATTAAGGCTGCTATATAAAGCTTCTTGCGCTTCTTTACCAGATTCTAATACAGTACCATCGCCTTTAATATGAGAAATTTTATTTTTACCTTCTTCAACAAAGAAAGTACCATCCTTCTTACTGGATGCATCTAAGGATTTATAGGCTGGAGTGAGTACAACTTGACCATTTGTACCTACGATACCCCATTTCCCCTTTTCTTTTACAAGACCTAAATAGCCTTGTTGTAATAAGGAATCATCTTTCAATACCTTCATTGCTTTTTTTACACCTGCTGGTGGCTCTTTAACAGCACCAGAAATTGGTACAAACGTATCAAGTCGACCAATCCCCACACCTACGCCTACAGATGTACCACTAGAACGGCTTGAAGATTTTTCTGTAGTATTTGTTGTAGATGTAGATACAGTTGAAGTATGTTTCTCACTAGTTACACGCGTACTAGTAGATGTTTTTGTATCTTGATTTGTTACTGTTGTACTACTAGTGGATGTTGTTGTAGTTGCTGCAAAAGCACTTGTAGACATAGTCGCCAACACACAAGCGACTAATAAGGATTTCTTATTCAGTTTCATAAACCTCTCCTTTTACAAAGCAAACCATATACTCATCAATATATGGTGTTAAGATATTGAACGGCCAAAGCATTCAAATAAGTAAAATACCTACACATAAAAAAAATATAAAAAACATTAATAAAAATTATACTATATAATCTCATATAAAGACAACGAATTATGAAAAATTCTTCATCCATTATTTATTTGATATAATACTATGTATGAAAACAGCAACTATTATCGACTTGATTGTAGATTCCAACGTACATACCCAATCTATGAATCATATTATAAAACAACAGCATATTTCCCAACGTATGCGGCGGCGTTTGCGAAATGACGGTATTATAACGGTCAATGACGAACCAGCCTCTTGGAATACCCTTGTTCACGGTGGAGACCATCTCGTTATGAAGTTAACCCCTGAACAAGAGTTTAGTTTAAGTCCTATGGATTTAGATATCGTATACGAAGATGAGTATATTGTAGTTATCAACAAAGAGGCCGGTATTCTGATGCATCCCACTTCAACGGTACGAGATCATACTTTAGCAAATGGTGTTCTACATTACTACCAAGAAACAAATCAGCATTATGATTTCCATCCTGTTCATCGGTTAGATAAAGACACCTCTGGAATTGTTATCATCGCCAAAACCTCTGTAGTACAACATGCTTTTGATAAAAAGCGTACTCATTTCCATAAAAACTACGACGCCATTGTAGAAGGTCAATTACCTACTAATCATATAAGCGTACAGTGGCCTATAGGACGTAAACCAGGTAGTATTATCGAGCGTTGCTGCACGAATGAAGGTAAACCTGCTCATACAGATATAACTGTCATTGAGAGTAATACAATTGTAAAGAATAAGATGGAGCAATGCTTTACCCATGTGCAATGTTTATTACATACGGGGCGCACTCATCAAATTCGGGTCCATCTATCTCAACTGGGATATCCACTTGCTGGCGATGATCTGTACGGTGGCCACTTAGAATACATTCAGCGTCAAGCACTCCATGCGTCACGGGTTAGCTTTTACCATCCTGTGACGGATGAGTGGCTAGAATTACAAGCATCCATACCATCAGATATGAAGGCATTGCTCGCCAATTAAATAAATATATAACTACTAAATTAATACTAATCCATAGAAATTAACCCACATGGGCCATAAAATTAGACGAAATTTATGCATAAGTTATACAAAAAATATTGGCCCTTTATAGTGTTTCTTGATATACTTAACTTGAATTGATATATGATTGCAATACACTAGTTTTTTATCTAGCTCATATGCGCTAGAAATACTAGCAGTCACAGTATTAATAACATGATATGACAGGCCCTATGGCCAAGGAGGACAACATGCCATTAGTTACTACTACAGAAATGTTCAAAAAAGCCTATGAAGGCGGCTATGCTGTTGGCGCTTTCAATGTAAACAACATGGAAATCGTACAAGGTATCGTAGACGCTGCAAAAGAGGAACAATCCCCTCTTATCTTGCAAGTATCTGCAGGTGCTCGTAAATACGCTAAACATATTTACCTTGTAAAACTCGTAGAAGCAGCTCTTGAAGACAGCAATTTACCTATCGCTCTTCACCTTGATCACGGCGATTCCTTCGAAATCTGTAAAGACTGTGTAGACGGTGGTTTCACATCCGTTATGATCGACGCATCTCACCATGATTTTGATGAAAACGTAAAAATCACTAAACAAGTTGTTGAATATGCTCATGCTCATGGCGTGGTAGTAGAAGCAGAATTAGGTCGTTTAGCTGGTGTTGAAGATGATGTAAATGTATCCGATGCAGATGCTCGCTTCACTGACCCAGAACAAGCTGCTGAATTCGTACATCTTACAGGCGTAGACTCCTTAGCCATTGCTATCGGTACTAGCCACGGCGCTTACAAATTCAAAGGCGACCCTTACCTTGACTTCGATCGTTTGAAAAAAGTTGGCGAATTGTTGCCTGACTTCCCAATCGTATTGCATGGCGCATCCTCCGTATTGCCTGAATTCGTAGCAAAATGTAACGAATTTGGTGGCAACATTCCTGGTGCTAAAGGCGTACCTGAAGAAATGCTTCGCAAAGCAGCTCAAATGGCAGTTTGCAAAATCAATATCGATACAGACCTTCGTCTTGCTATGACTGCATCCGTACGTGAATACTTGGCTCAAAATCCATCTGAATTTGACCCTCGTAAATACTTAGGACCTGCTCGTGATGCTATTAAAGGCATGGTAGCTCACAAAATTAAAAATGTATTGGGTTCTTCCAACAAACTATAATCAATGGCTAGTGGATTTTTAAAAGGAACCTTAATTTTAACCATTGCCGGTTTCGTAGTGAAAGCCATCGGTAGTATTAACTGGATTCTTCTATCCCGCATCTTGGGTGGTGAAGGCATCGGTATCTACCAGATGGCCTTTCCTATCTATTTGTTACTATTACAAATTTCGAGCGCAGGTGTGCCGATTGCCATCTCTATTTTGACGGCAGAACGATTAGCCTTACACGACTTTGGTGGTGCTAAGAGAGTATTCAATATATCTTTTACAATGTTAACCATTACAGGCTTTATCGCCAGCCTTGCCATGTACTTTGGTGCAGATTGGTTGATCTCTAGTGGTCTCATTGCTGAAAGCCGTGCCTACTACTCTATCATCGCGCTCGCTCCGGCAGTATTCTTTGTAACGTGGATTTCCTGCTTCCGCGGGTATATCCAAGGCTATGAAATGATGACGCCAACGGCGGTCAGCCAAATCGTAGAACAACTGTTGCGTGTTATCGTTATGCTCGGTGCTGCAGCTATCTTGTTACCTTATGGTTTACCAGCTGCTGCAGGTGGTGCTAGCTTAGGTGCTGGCGTAGGTGCCTTTGGTGCCTTCCTAGTGCTCTTGTACTATTACTACAAATTGCCTAAGGCTAGTAGCACTGGTGAAAGCTACGAAGGTCCTCGTGAATCAGCTAAAGAAATTTTGTCACGACTCTTAACCTTGTCCATTCCAATTTCTTTGGCAAGTATCATGTTGCCGTTAACAGCCAACCTCGATTTGCTCATCGTACCACGTCGTCTCTTAGATGCTGGTTTCCCGATGAACGAGGTAACAGAACTGTTCGGTTATCTTACAGGTATGGCGGTACCGCTCATCAACTTGGCTACCATTATTACAGCAGCCCTTGCAACAAGCATTGTACCAGCTATTTCTCATGCCTTTGCAAAACGCGATCATGAAGGTATTTATGACCGTACTGCAGGCTCTATGCGACTAACATTCATGGCAACTGTACCATTTACAGTACTATTGTATGTACTTGCTGCTCCAACAGTTACCTTAATTTATAATGCACCTAAGGCAGAATTAGCTACGCAAATCACTGCGTTCTCTATCTTCTTCCTCGGTGTACACCAAGTAACAACAGGTATCTTACAAGGTCTCAACAAACCGCGTATTCCTGTAATTAATATGGGTATTGCCTTAGTTATCAAGGTCATCCTGAACTGGACATTAACAGCTATCCCATGGCTTGGTATCGGTGGTGCCGCGTGGGCAACCGTTGCTGATATTGGCTTTGCAGCGTTACTCAACTTGATTTACATCAAAAAATACACAGGCTACTTCCTCGATATTTCCCTTCTATGGAAAAATGTGGTCAGTGCCGGTGTCATGGGTATACTCATCTTTATGAGTTACCACTACTTAACAGATTTCTTACCAATGTGGATTAACTTCATACTCACTGGTATAGAAGGCTTATTGCTCTACGTTATTATCATGGTTCTTTTAAAAGGACTTAATAAAAACGATGGTGCAAGCATGCCACTTATCGGTAGATTCTTTAGATAAACATAACAAAAGAGGTTTAACACTCAAGTGTTAAACCTCTTTTTTACGCTACTAACTTTACACTATCTTTTTTATTGTATTACTTCTTATCATTATGTGCTTTTTTATCTTTCACAATATCTCTAATAGTAGGACTTGTTTGTAGTACGTCTAACATTATAGGCGAAATACCTATACCCACAAAAGCCTTATCATTCCACGCTTTGCTATGTTTAGCACCTACATATTGAATCACATCTCGCAATTTATAATTACTTACATGAACATCATGAGGTTTATATAAATAATACGTATAAAGATACTGATCATCATATAATACCATTCCTAAAAGAGTTCCTTTATCTTTGGTAACTTCAAAGTATAATGCTGGAACGCCATTATTCCAAACTGTGGCATACTGTAATCGTTTATGACCTTGTAAACCTTGTTTTTTAACAACAGACCGTAAGTAGCTATATAAAATATTTTGTTTTTCAACACTAGCACCTTTTATAAATGGTTGCTTACCAAGTACAGCTTTAATACGTCCAGACATATAAATATCATATTCAGCTGGGCCTATAACCTCATGTTCCTTGAATTTACTATTTTTTAATACCCTAAATGTATAAGGTCCTAAATGAACTGGATCAGTATATGCTAACACATCACTAGCAGGCTTAATAGAAGGTAAAACAAAATTAGCCAAAGGTCCCATTGTATCTGAGATGGAACGTTTAGTATCATCTTTAATATAATTTTTTATAATATCTTTATTAAGGGATTGACCAATATGATAAGAAAGATTAGGTGTTTTCGGTAATGTAAAATTGATTGTCCCCACAACCAAATGATCATCAAAGCCGATTACATCCCATGTTGCTTTTTCAAGTCCAGGATAAGTAAATACATCGCCATCTACAAATCGAACCGAATTTTTTCTCTTTTCTAATCTCTCATTCAAGGTGTTCTGTAAAAGAGATTTATTTAAATCACCATACTCTATATTTGTATCTTCCCATTTAGAGCCTTTAGGCTGTTGTCTTGTTTCATATCTAAAATCAGATACGGCGCTAATGGTGCCTCCCACACTCTTAATAGCAGACTTAGACGTATGTTTAGGATCAATAGACCAACCTACTATACTTTCTTTCGAGCCTGTAAATTTAATATCAGCCCCATTATCTGTAATAATATATACAGTCCTAGAATGATGGATTGCTCTAGTCAATTCTTGTACAGAATAAATATCATCATCTAATTTTTTATTATCATAATTTGGCTCATGTTGTGCCCATTTTTTAACTTCAGACTCTTGGTAGTCATCAACCTTCTTAGCAAATTCTCCTTGAATCCGATATTCTTGGTAAGCTTCTTTCGCAATATCTGGACGAGCTCCAGGGATATTAACATCAATGGCCTGAGATATTCCTATAGCCCCCATAAAGCCAATACAACTCAACAATAACAAACGTCTTAACTTCATATCTCTCTCCTTAAATACATATGTTTATTTATAATTTTAACACTTATTTTATATTTCATCAATTTTACTTGTATAGAAAAAAATATAGGCAAAGAAAAAGGTCTGACTATACAGTCAGACCTTTTGTTTATGCTGTTATTCCTATCATTGTAAGTATTTCCATAATAATTGGTATAACTACGGCAAAGAGTATGGTACTAATCATTACAAGGCCTGTAGCAAAAGGTAAATCAGATTTTGCTTCGTTTGCCACAATTGGCAATACGGCAATAACAGGTCCTGCCGATTGTGCTACAAAGGTTATGATCGCAATAGGTTCTAGAACTATGCCTGCACCATATTGTAGTGCCATAATGACACAGAACATAATAATTGGAGAGATAACAAATCGTCCTATGATACCACCAATAGAATCCTTATTGAGGCTCATACTCTTAAGTCCCGCATCATGAAGTACAATACCAATATAAATCAAGGATAATGGGGTTACCATATCTCCTAAGTAATTCAATGTAGTATGTAAAATTGGTGCTAAAGGAATTTCAAAGAATAAGAATATCAATGCTACAAAGAAGCCTAGTAATGGTGGAGGTAATAACTTCTTCAAATCAAATTTAAACTGTTTCCGCTTTGTTTCTGTAGCTACTTTGCTATTATTTATACCATCAGCTTTGTTATTATTGAAACCTAATTCGGCATTGGGCAGTGGATCTAGTTCTATAAGGAATACCCCTACCATCCATACGGAAATAGTGTTACCGATATAATATAACAAGAAATATGGTAGTGCATCTTGACCAAAGAGTGCAATTTGCACTGGCAATCCAATGAACAAGCAGTTATCATTAACTACCATATTGATAAAAATGCCACGCCTACCTCGAGGTACTTTTAGTACTTTCATCATGATGAAAGCAACGATATAGGTAATTACATAGGTTAATGTAACAGCTAGCATCCCATATCGTAAGTCCCATAAATCCGATGTATGTAGATGATGTAATACAGATATGAAAACACCGGCTGGTAAGGCAACAGACATGATAAATCTAGATAGATTACCACTAAATATAGGGTGAAACATCCCTCGCCCTTTTAATATATATCCCAACGATATAAGCAGTACAATTGGTATAATGCTCTGTAAGGATGTAAGAAAGACCATAGTAAACCTCCCGTACAGTTTATTCGTAATCTATCATACCATGTTTTTACCAAAACAGATACGAATATAATTATCCCTATAAAACTAATATGAATTTTATAAAATGTAACAATGTTAACATATTTTAGAATGTATAAGTTTTATAATTAATTACAATCGTAGTATTATTTATTCACGAATATTTGATATACTTAAACTATACTAATTGTACAAATTTTTACACATACGAGGTGATATTATGACAAAACCATTCATTGGTGTATCTGGCAATATCTTACGAGATAGCGGCGGTGCCTACGTAGATTTATTACGTTCTTATGTAAACCATGATTATCCACGCTCTATCGAAGAGGCTGGTGGCATTCCAGTTATCATTCCATTTACAAAAAATCTGGACGTAGCCCGTGAAACAGTAGCAAAACTTGACGCCTTATTATTATCTGGTGGCCATGATGTATCTCCACTTAATTACGGTGAGGAACCATTACAAGGCTTGGGCGACGTGTTTCCAGAACGAGATCAATTCGATTTTGCATTACTGAAAGCAGCAGAAGAAAAACAAATCCCTATCTTTTGTATTTGCCGAGGCATCCAAATCTTAAACGTATATCGTGGTGGCACTCTATACCAAGATTTAAAATATGATGAAAACTGTACGATTAAACATTCACAAAACCAAACTCCATCTCTTGGGACTCATACAGTAGACATTGAGTTTGAATCCAAATTGGCTAGTGCTATCGGCCGTTCCACATGGATTACAAATTCTCACCATCATCAAACAGTAAAACACGTTGGTAAAGGTTTACAAGTAGTAGCAAGAGCTAAGGATGGTACTGTAGAAGCATTAGAAGACGCTTCCTATCCTTGGTTAGTAGCCTGCCAATTCCATCCAGAAATGATGTCTGAAACAGATGAAAATGCAAAACGTTTATTTGCTGCCTTTGTAACAGCAGCTCGAGAAAATATAACTAAATAGTAGGAAGGTTTTAGTATGAAAGAAACAGGAAAATTTGGCTTCTGGAGTATTGTACTCCTAGGCATCAATGGTATTGTAGGGACAGGTATTTTCCTACTACCAAACAAAGCATATTCTATCATTGGTTCCGCTAGTTTAGGCGTCCTATTATTTGATGCCGTTATTGCAGGATGTATCGCCCTTTGCTTTGCTGAAGCGGCAAGCCTATTTACACGTAATGGCGGACCTTACCTATATGCAAAACATGCATTAGGTGACTTTTGGGCCTTCGAAGTAGGCGTTCTAAAATGGATTGTAACCGTTATTGCTTGGGCGGCCATGGCCGTTGGCTTTGCTACCGCATTAGGTGCTGCAGTACCGGCGTTAAGTGGTGATCTTGCAAAAGATGTTATTTCATTTATCTTGATTGTAGGTCTTACCATTGTAAATATCTTTGGTGTTAACGTATCAAAATTCGTTAACAACTTAATCACTATTTCTAAGTTAGTCCCTCTTGCCTTATTCATTGCAATTGGCATTTTCTTTATAAATGGAGCTAACTTTACGCCAGTCTTCCCGCAAGATACTTATGTGGATGGATCATTTGCACAAGCCGCAGTTCTTCTATTCTTTGCCTATACAGGATTTGAAGTTATTGCCATTGCTGCAGAGGATATGAAAAATCCTAAAAAGAATTTACCACGTGCTATTATCATGTGTATGCTTCTCGTGTCCGTTCTATATATGGCAATCCTCGCCGTATCTATCGGTGTACTCGGCTCTGACTTGGCTAATACAAAAGCACCAGTCCAAGATGCTTTTAACGTAATTGTAGGTCCTATCGGTATGTACGTTGTATTAGTAGGAACACTGATTTCTATGGGTGGTATCAACTTTGCGGAAGCTTACTATGCACCTCGTGTGGCTACCTCTATGGCTGAAGACGGTATGTTACCAAGTGCACTAGCAAAACGTAATCGTTATAATGCACCATATGTTGCAGCTATTGTTACTGCTATTGCCAGTGTATTACTCGCATGGTCTGGTTCTTTTACTACATTAGCAGCCATCAGTGCAGTATCTCGTTTTACACAATATCTACCAACATGTTTAGCGGTTATTATCTTCCGTCGTAAATGGGCAGACAAAGCTCGTTCTTATACAATCCCTGGTGGCTATTTAATCCCAGTTATTGCGATCGGCACATCCCTATGGATGCTCGCCCAAGCACAAACTAACCAATTACTTTGGGGTCTAGGCGGCTGTATCGTGATTTTACCATTCTACTACTCCTATTGGAAAAAGAAAAAAGCTGGTCTCATTAAGGACCATGATGAAATGTAAATACTACCAGTTAAAAATAATTATTTCTAATTAAATTTAAAACTACCAGTTGTCATGTTGTTTTGTAAACCGATTTTCAATAACAGGAGATCGATCTACTACAACGTGAAATTAACTGGTAGTTTTTTACATTTCTAGACAAAATATAATACTTTTAACTGGTAGTATCTCATTAATCATATATAGTTAGACTAAACATAATTCTTTTAACTGGTAGTATCTCATTAACCATATGTAGTTAGACTAAACATAATTCTTTTAACTGGTAGTATCTCGCTAACCATATATATTTAGACTAAGTATAGTACATTTTACGGATAGAGTTAATTAAAATAAATCTTCTTCAGTAGTTGTTGTCTTGGTTAGTTCTTCTTCGATATAGCCAACTTCATCAGTAGCTTCGTCTTCGTCGCGTGTGTCGATATAGATACTAATAAGCGCTAGTGCGCCTTCTTCATTGAGGGTTGCAATGGCACTCATAGGACCATAGGTTAAAATAAGGCCATCTTCTTCATCGCGAATGATATGAGGTACCGCATCAAAGTGTTGGTTCATGAGCTGATCAAAGTAATCTTCTACATCAAGGCCACTTTCAAGGGTGATGGATTCAGCATCGCCTTTTTGGAATACAACACGTGTGTCTTCATCTATATATTGGTAAAAATCATCTACATCAACATTCCCGGTTTCAAGCCACATGCTGAGGGCTGTAAGCCAATCTTTCACAGTAGTTGGTGCAGAAATAAAAGCATACTCGCTTTCATCATCGCCAAAACGAAGATCATCATACTCAATACTATAGTTTTCCTGACTAGAAACAATGCGGTCTACAAGGCCTTCATCATTTACATCTACAAAAATCATATACACATAGTTATCGCCGCTTTCATAAGAAACAGTCAAACCATGACGGCCCTCATGGAATAGCGCATCCTCCTCATACACATCGGTAATATGCATCACCTTGCACGTAACAGGCACATTATCAGCCTTAATAGACTCAGTCATAGAGGATAAAAACTCAATACTTTCATTACGATTGCGGCCAATAATACCACGCCCTATGGACATGTACTCGCAATCCTCGGCTAGAATATTTTCAATGCCGTGAATATCTGCGGATTCGAGAATAGATTTTATCAATAAAAGAGCTTGTATTTCAGTCATACTACGCCTCCTATACGCTGTAATTAATACTGCTATTATTGTAACACAATTATAGTAACAAATACGGCTATTCTCTTGATTTTCTCCATATTTATCATATACTTATAAAGTACATATTGATTTAACATCGGAGGTCCCCATGAAATATACAACCATCGTTTTTGATTGCGACGGCACATTGCTCGATACGGCTACAGATTTAGCGAATGCTGTAAATCATGTACTACGTACACATAACTTCCCTGAAAAGTCTCTAGCAGAGGTAAAAGCAGCACTTGGTAATGCAGTAACGTACTTGATGCGTCAATGTTTACCAAGTTCTGTGGCAGATAACGAATTAGCTCCATACATTGAGGAATTCAAAGCTTATTATGGTGAGCACTTAAAAGATACAACAGCTCCTTACCCAGGCATTCTAGATATGCTTGATGTATTGCGTAAAAAAGGCTATAAATTGGCTATCGTATCTAACAAAATCCAAGAAGGTGTAACGCCTCTCAACAAAGAATACTTTGGTGACCGCTTACCTGTTGCTATTGGTGAAAGACCAGGATTACAACGTAAACCAGCACCAGACATGGTACTCCAAGCATTAAAAGAGTTAAACTCTACTCCTGAAGAATCTATCTATGTTGGTGACTCTGAAGTTGACGTTGCTACTGCAGAAAACTCCGGCCTACTATGTATCGGTGTTACCTGGGGCTTTAGAGAAGAATCTCTCCACCAAGAACTAGGCGTAACACACATTGCTCGTAAAGCAGAAGATATTCTAAGCATTGTGGAAAACTTAAATAAATAAGGTACAAAGTTATAATCATTAATCTATAACAAATTCATATAAATTAAACGATTTACATCTTAAAACCGCTCAAAAATGGGAATTAAAATATTAGATCCATCATTTTTCGCGGTTTTTCTTTTATTTTTTCTAATTTATTTCAATTTTTACATTATATTTTTTACGCATAGATAATATTTTCAATCTATCGCCTTAAAAATGTGATATATGTTACATTTATGAGGCAGTACTTTCACATGAACACGCCGTCAATTCAATAGTTAGTGTATTGAATTTAAGGCCTATAAATAGCTCCATTCTTAGCTAACTTAATAGAGATTGGCAGTAAGATTTCCATCAATTGAATCATTAGTATGATATAATATTATTTTGTATACTAAGTTATGTATTTGAAAGGAGGAAAATATAATGCAACAATCATGGAAAATTGCATTTGCCTACATAGGTGTTATTGTAGGTGCAGGACTCTCGAGTGGACAAGATCTTCTACAATATTTTATAAGTTTTGGCCAAATAGGTCTTATTGGTGTTCTATTACTAGGTCTATTAAATGCCGCATTTGGTAAAATCATGCTTTCTTTGGGGAGCTACTATCGTGCAGACAATCATGAAGAAGTTTTTACACAGATTTCCCATCCTATTATTACAAGAATACTTGATTTTGTACTAATCGCTGGTAGTTTTATTATGGGCTTCGTTATGATAGCCGGTGCAGGATCAAACTTAGAACAACAATTTGGACTTCCTTTTTGGGTTGGCGGATTAATTTGCTCACTTTTAATCATAACCGTATCATTTATGGACTTTGATAAAATTACCAGTGTTCTAGGTATTTTTACACCTATTATGATTGTAATGATATTCATCATTACAGGTTACTCTTTTATTGGTAAAAGTCATGATTGGGCTGCGTTAGATACTATAGCCCACACAATCAAACCAGCCACAAGTAATGTATGGTTTTCTGTCATTAATTATTATTCACTATGTGCTATGACAGCTGTTTCTATGGCCTTTATTTTAGGTGGTTCTGTTGTTCGTATTGGTATTGCTGAAAAAGGTGGCACTCGTGGCGGCCTATTAGTCGGATTAGTTGTTTTTATAGCTGCTATCTCTATTTTTGCCAATCTAGATACTGTAAAAGATGCAGATTTGCCGATTCTTGCTATTGCCAATCAAATTCATCCTTGGCTAGCATATATATATGCAATCACAGTCTTTTCACTTATTTTTAATACAGCATTCTCTCTTTTTTATTCTATTGCTAGACGTTTTGCCAACGGCAGCACAAAAAGAATGAGAATTGTTATTATTTCTGTAGTAATCATAGGATATATATGTAGTTTCTTTGGTTTTAAAGATTTGATTAGTATCCTCTACCCAATTCTCGGTTATATGGGACTATTACTCCTAATTATTCTTATTTATGGCTGGCTACGTGATCGTAAAGATATCATTATGGAAAAACTCTTCCGAAGAAAGATGATCCATTTATCATTAAAAAAACATAGTCCTCACAAAAATCTTTCAGAAAAAGAACGTGAACTATTCCATACATTAGGTGATATTAGTCAAGCAGATACAAAATCTCTTAAAGAAGATATTCATAATGAAGCAAAAGAAATACTTTCAAATACGGAAACAGTTCAAGAGCTAAAAGACTATGTGGAAGAGCATCTCTCAATAGACGAAGAAGTTATACATCAAAATATCAATATCCTACAAGAACAACAGGAAGAATCAAAATCAACTGAATCTTCTAAAGATAGACCTATCAATAAGTCCAATATAAATAACAATGAAGTAAAATGAATAACGAGGAAATAATGACAGGTGTGGAATTAGAAATTATACTAAAAGCTGGAAAAATACTACTTAGCAGTGGCGCCGAAATCAGTCGTACAGAGGATACTATGAACTACATAGCACGAGCTATGAATTTTAAAGATTTAGAAGCCTACGTATCCAATAGAGGTATTTTTGCAACTGCTAAGAAAGCTGATGGAACTGAAATTACTCGTATTTATAACGTTCCTGAAGTCGATATTAACCTCAGTAAAATTGAATCTGTTAATGCTCTCTCCCGACGTATCACACAAAAAAATATTACTATTGAGGAGATTGAAAGTGAACTTAATCAAATTGATACCATGTCAGACTATTCTTTTTTTTGGAGATTAGTAGCTTATACGTTAGGAGCTTCGGGCTTTAGCTATGCAATTGGTAGTTCTATAACAGACTCTATAATTGCCGGTATTATAGGCTTAATATTAGGCGTCTATATGTGTACCATCAAACGCATACTTAGCTCTGATGTATTAATCACTATTTTAGGTAGTATTCTAATAGCCTTATTGGGTAATCTCTTTATCCACTTTGAATTAGGCTCCAACCTATCAGTTATATTACTAGGAGCCATGATTGACATTGTTCCCGGAGTTCCATTCGTCAATGCTATTAGAGAGTATAGCCAGAATAACTATAATACAGGAATAACCCTTATGATGGGCGCGTTACTTACCTGTATTTCAATGGCTGTAGGGGTCGCAGTAGTACAATCACTACTCTTCAACACACAAATGATTCCTCTTTATACCTCTAATTTAGATACTAATTCCTTAACCTCTATGTTTATGCGTAGTATAATGGCTGGTATTGGTACTACAGCATTTGCAATCTTATTCCGTGTAGCTAAACAACATTTTATCGATTGTACAATATTAGGATTCATCTCATGGTTCTTGTTCTTAACATTATCTTCACTACAGTCTAATGTTATGCTCTCCATATTCATCAGTGGTTTTATCATCGCCATAGCATCAAGAATATTGGCCGTTAAACGGAAATGCCCTGCTATAGTTTTCCTAATGACTAGCTTATTCCCTTTACTACCAGGGCTCAGCTTTTATCGATCCATTTATTATATGCTAATGGGACAAGAAACTATTGCCATTAGCTTCGCAAAAGAATCCTTTTTGATAGCTTTTACAATTGCTATATCTATCGTAATTGTAAAACATATAAAACCACCACGAATAAAAAAACACACTTATAAGTAATATAACCTTATAACAAATTCATATAAATTACTTGCACAACAAAAGAGGTTCCTATAAGTCACTACTGTGACCATTAGGAACCTCTTTTATTTATAACTATATTGTGCTAATTAGATATCACTTATTTATAACTGAACTGCGCATCCATAATCATTTGGCGCAACTGCTCAATGCGAATACCTTCAGGTAGCTTGTCTCTATAAAACTGCAAATTATAATAGTAACAAGTATCTTCATAATCAGTAACTAATACCATATCCGTCCTATTATGTAATGGCCAGCCATACATAAATTCGGCTAGCAAACTACGCACACCATCATTATTGACCTCTATTACATCATGCTTAACAGGCAATACCATCTTTACGGTAGGTTCAGGAACCGTCCTATCTTTAACAATCTCATTAACCTCAGCATCTAACGTGGAACTCGTACTATCGATAAATCTAGCCTTTACATGCATAAATACCCCATCAGAGGTTCTAAACGCCCTACCATCAATGTCCTTCGTTTCACCCTGTGTTTCGATAGCATTCTTTAATACTCGGAATTGATACGGTCCATAAAACTTTGTATCTGTAATAGCATCTAATGCCGCATCATATTGACCATTATGTACATTCGTAACATGCATAAAAGGCTTTATATCGCTAGCTTGTGAAAGCATCGGTACGGCTAGACACAAACCTAAGCTTATTAATGTAATACAACGTTTCATATGAGTCTCCCTCTCCCTAAAAACTATTATCTTATTTGTATTGTAACATAATTAATCTATTCCATTATAATAGTTACAAAATGAAAGAGGTTCCTATTGGTCACCTAAGTGACTATTAGGAACCTTTAATCTATTTACTTTTTTTATTTACATATCTATATTGAAGTTGAGGCCTCTAAATGGGTCCAGCCTTTGCTAATCAACTCGAGGATTGGCGGTGAAGAAAGGCATGAAAAAAGGCCCGACATAGAAGTCAGACCGTTTCTTCAATTTTAAAACTTTAGAAGCGAAGTCTGGCGACCAAACCATTTATGCCTCACTTTGATATAAATTATATCATATCTAAATAGGGAAAGGAGGCTCATACGATTTCTTTTTTATTTTAAAGCATAATGAACCTATTCAAGAAATAATATGCAAACTAAGCTTCACTGTCGTCAATATAAATATGTACAGAATTTGCTGGCCCCGCTAAACTACGGCCGATTTCAATCGTCATAGGTCCATACTTTATAAAGGATCTATTATTCTTATCATTAATTATATGTGGCATAGTATAGAAAAATAAATTCATTATCTTATCAAAGTCATTTATAATTTCTTCCTTACCTAACAACAAAATAGGTTCTTGATTTTTTCTTTGAAAATGTACACAGCATTCATCAGCAAGTGAATCATAAAAAGAATGCTTATCTACATATCCAGTTTCTAACCAAATACTAATGGCCGTAAGCCAATCCAAAAAATCAACAGGCTTCTTATAAAAAATGTAATCTATAGGTGGGGAATTATATTCAGCACGATGTTTATCAATTCTAAAACTCGGAATTTCATTACTAACAATAATTTTGTTAATAAAATTATTTGAATCTAACTCAATAAACATACCTATAGCATAATTGTCCATTTCATTGTATGCAATAGCGAGCCCTCTTTCACCTTCATAAAAAAACTCTTTTTCGTTGGTCCCCTCACTAAGTGTCATCATATGTGCATACACAGCTAAATTATCATCTCTGGTCCTTTTTGCCATTGAATTTAGAAAATCATATACTTCTATCTTTCCATTTTTTAATATATTCCTCTCAACATTAATATACTGACAATTATCTGCTAACAAATTATTAATCCCCTTAAAATCAGCATATTCTAATGCAGATTTAAATATTAATAATACATGATTTACATTCATCTAGGACACCGCCTTCAATAAAAGAAAAACTAATCATTAGCGCCTTAATAACTGAATTGACTACAATAAAACAAATCATACCACGTGCAGCTCATAATAATTTCATTATATAGTAAAAATTTATTGAAATAAATCTATAAAACCCAGAATTCAGAACGATAGATAAGACTCTTTTTACTATAAGATGAATTCTAAAATATATTGCGACAAATAAAAAGATATTGATTAAAATAATTACAAAACGAAAAAGGTTCCTATTGGTCACCTAGGTGACTATTAGGAACCTCTAATCTATTTACTTTTATAATTAACACCACTATATTGAAATTGAGGCCTCTAAATGGGTCCAGCCTTTGCTAATCAACTCGAGGATTGGCGGTGATCAATATGAGTACATTCAAAGTGTTATCGTTGATGATTTCCTTTGGTATACTTGTGGCGACCATTATCATGGCAGCAAAGTGATTGACCTCTAGCTAAAAGCTAGCTTTCTAATTGGGGCATGAAAAAAGGCCCGACGTTGAGAGCCAGACCGTTTCTTCAATTTCATTTTCGAGAAGCGAGAGCTGGCGACCAAACCATTTATGCCTCACTTTGATATAAATTATATCATATCTAAATAGGGAAGGGAATTAGACAATTTCCTTTCCTATTTAGTTTATAAACCTTACAGTTGTTATAACAGAGTGACTTATATCATCGACAAGATATAGTATCAATTGATATATTGATACTATATTACTACTGGGCTGACGGATTCGTAGAATTGACTACATGCACAGTAGCACACATCGTGTGATAGCCGACCGTCTGGGCAAGCTTTTGTTCAGGCGGTCTTTTTTATTTTCTTGTAGCAAATAATACTGTACAAAGTTTTAATCATCTCACCTATATGAAAGGAGTTTTCTTATGAGAAATCGCTGGCTTATTGCACTAGCAGCCATTGGTCTGCATATATCTATCGGTAGCGTGTACGCATGGAGCGTGCTTACACGACCTATCATGGCAGATATGGGATTTACTATGTCTCAAACAACATGGACCTTCTCCTTAGCTATTCTGATGCTTGGATTATCTGCAGGCTTTTTAGGATCTTTTGCAGAAAAAATAGGTCCCAAGAAAAGCGGACTTCTTTCAATGTCATTCTGGGTGGCAGGCCTATTAGGCACTGCTTATGCACTTAGTGTCCATAACCTCACCTTACTCTATCTCTTCTATGGTATCATCGGTGGTATCGGATTAGGTATTGGTTATATAACACCAGTTTCTACACTGGTAAAATACTTTCCAAATCGTCCAGGATTTGCCACCGGGTTAGCCATTATGGGTTTTGGATTTGCTTCACTCATTGCAGGCCCGCTTATGCAATTCCTCGTAGCTCACGTTGGATTAGTAAATAACTTCATTATCCTCGGCGTAATCTATCTAGTGGTTATGGGCGCCTCTTCTCTCTATTTGAAAGCACCTCAACAAAAACAACCACCTCGAACTACGAAAGATAAATCCACTATGTACGTTCATAACCATGGCATGCTAGCCAATGATGCTATGAAAACTTGGCAATTTGGTGCCCTTTGGTGGATTTTCTTTATTAATATTACCTGTGGTATAGGTCTTCTATCCTTAGCATCCCCTATGGCACAAGAAACCATTGGTATGACACCTGCAGCAGCTGCATCACTAGTTGGTATCATCGGTATCTTCAATGGTGGAGGTCGCATTGCGTGGTCTACTATCTCTGACTACTTTGGCCGTGCACAAACTTATATACTATTCTTTATTATACAAATCATCGCATTCTACATACTTGCCGAAACCAATAATGCTCTAACATTCCAAGTTTTAATTCTTCTCATTATCACCTGCTATGGCGGCGGATTCGCCTGTATGCCAGCATATCTTGCGGACCTCTATGGCATACGCCAACTCTCCACTATTCATGGCCGCATTCTAACCGCTTGGGGATTAGCTGGTATAGTTGGTCCTATGCTCGTGTCATACTTTCACGAAGCAGGATATGGATATACTACAGCCTTAGTATGCTTTGCTCTTCTATTCGTATTAAATACAATTATTGCTATAATCTTAAAAATATACGGCAAACGAGGTCTACATAAAAGATACTGTTAATTCCCCCGAACTAATTACAAAACAAAAGAGGTTCCTATTGGTCACCTAGGTGACTATTAGGAACCTCTCATCTATTTACTTTTATAATTAACGGCACTATATTGAAATTGAGGCCTCTAAATGGGTCCAGCCTTTGCTAATCTTCTAGAGATTGGCGGTGATCAATATGAGTACATTCAAAGTGTTATCGTTAATGATTTCCTTTGGCATACTTGTGGCGACCATTATCATGGCAGCAAAGTGATTGACCTCTAGCTGAAAACTAGCTTTCTAATTGGGGTATGAAAAAAGGCCCGACATAGAAGTCAGACCGTTTCTTCAATTTCATTTTCGAGAAGCGAGAGCTGGCGACCAAACCATTTATGCCTCACTTTGATATAAATTATATCATAATTAAGACAGGAATTATCTAAAACTATTTTATATTAACTAATTGACTAAAATCCCCTTAATTACTTATAAATAGTAATTAAGGGGATTCATACTTGTAGCGACCATTATTATAGCAGCAAAGTGATTGTTTTCTAGCTTAAGCTATTTTAATAGTCATGAAAAAGCCCGACAAAACTTCTTCCTGAGCATTATAACACAAATATATAAACTAAGACCAATCAAAATAATGTAATTTTATGTATTATAACATACTTATATAACAATAATTTAGTCCATTTGACATACTAAATCTGACTAGTAATAAAATTTTGTAGTACTAATTTACTTTCATGTATTTGCATTTTAAAATCATCATAATCAGCAGCTTTATTAGGAATTTTAAAGCCACGCTTAATAATATTTACATCATCACGCGCACTAACATTATTTTCATAGGTAGAACCCTTATTCAGATTTAATACAAGGGGTACTTGCCCTTCTGAATCAGGATAAATATAGTATCCCTTACTTGCATCAAATCTATACATATATGCCAATACTTACAAATAATCTCGTCCTCTAATATTTTCTATCGGTTTGTACTTTGCATCTACAATTAAACGAGGATCAGTTGATTTACTAATAAAATCAGGATATATTAAGCCTTTTCCATCTGAAAATAATTGTTGTGCACCAAATTTACTCTTATTTTTAGGATGATAAAAGTGAGAATTTAATAATATATTAATATATTCTTCCCATAACCATGCACCATCAAATAAGATGCCTTGAGAATTCTGTATACTGAACTGCACCTCCAAAAATTTTGTCCAATTTTTGGGGTGCAGTTCAAACAATCAGGTCTTTTTAGTAGATGCTAATTATCTGATAAGATTTTATATATCTAGATAAAAGTCATCTAATAAGTATGTTTTTACAGGTGTAATATATAGCTCATATTTCATTACAAGCTTAATCAATTCACTGCCATCAATAAGCGTTATAGGTTTGCCTTCAGCTGCAGCTTGACGTGCTTGTTCAGTAAAAAGATTATTAGTTATAAATACACCATAATCAGCTTGAAATTTACTCATAGCACCAAGGAATTAGTTGATTTCAGGTTCTCCAACTTTACCTGCATTATAACGCTTACATTGAATAACTACTCGTGTAGTCCTAAAATCATCTTCATCACGATGATATCCATAACCATCTATACCACCATCATTTGAAATTTTAATACTTTTCTCAGTAAACTTAACACCCATTTCAGTTAGTAAAGCCCTTGAGAATTGTTCAAACTTTGCAGGAGACATATTATTGATAGCCTCTTGTAATTTTGTTTTAAAATCATCAACTGGATCATTACCTATAACATCTGCATCGGCTTCTTCATCATCTGATTCCGAATTAGAAATAATACTATTTTTAATCTTTCTTTTTGCACTACTTTCTTCCCAATAAGCCTTTGCTTTATCTCTAACATCCAACTCTACATCTAATTGAGATACATTAAGAGATAGCCCGGCCTGTGTTAATGTAATTTGTGGGTTATACTTCGTATAATTGATTAATTTCACATATTCTAATTCTTTAATAGCAAAGTTAAACTTAAAATCGAACTTCTTATATTGATTTCCTGTTTTCTTAGAAGTATAAATTTTCTGCTCAAACTCAGCAATATGTTCATCCATATCACAAATACGTTCACGTATTTCAGAACGATCCAAACGACCGCCAGCCTCTTGTAAAACTAATAAAATCGGCTTAATCAAATATGAAACTTTTTCTTCTGAGTTTAGTGTATCAAAATACATAACAAACTCTCCCTTTATAATTTATAATCTTAAATATTTAAATATTTATCCAGACCAATCAATAAATAATCACTTATCTATTGTATTTGAAATATACAAAATATTATTCAAGTCATAAATTTAATTAGAACGCTTTATATAATCTGATAGTTCTTATCAAATAAATTAAAGAAATTATGTATCTTTATATTCTGGTTTTAAGTATTCATTTTCAATAGTCCTAAACAAGTCATTTTTAAGAATATATAATTTTAACTTAGCCCTAGATAAAGCTACATAGAATACATTCTTAGAAATGGTTGAGATATTACTAGGTAAGCTAAATGAATCATCTAATATATTATCATATGTATTTGTTAATATTATACAAACCTCCTCATAAGTACTGCCTTTAGAGTAAGACCAATTCATAGCATTAAAAACATAATGACTAGCTCTGCTATATACTAATTTAATGATTCTATCATTGTCTAAAATACTTTTTAAAGATGTAGCATCTACATTAATTATTTCACTTTCAGCAAGATTAGCTGAGTTAATAGGTATTGATAATTTCTTAAAGATTAAATCACAAATAGCTGCTCCACAGCGTCTCGAGCTACATAATGTATCTGTATCAACAGTTATACCTTCAGCCTCTACATTACTAATATAGTCATCATAGGTTATATCTCTTTTACGCGTTCCTTGTCCCCGACTAAAAGGTCGACCAGTATTATTTAGTCCGGATACTGAGTGCTGATAATAATCACCTACTGTAATAATATTATCTATATATTTAAACATTTTGATTAAAAAGTCATAATCACTATTCCGATAATCTTGTACTTCATCAATTAATACCCTATCAAAAAAGCAATTAAGTTTTTTCAGAGCCTTTTCCGCAATTGTATAATCACCATCTTTAGTAATTAAAGCTAACTCACTCATTAAATCACAATAAAACTTATTGTCTTTAGAGATATAATGCTCTATATATTCTTTTTTTTTATATTTAGGATTAAAACGACCATTGATTCTAGGCTTTGGAGATGCACTTGTTTCTACACCAAATATTGATTTATTCGAATCAAAGGCCTTTGTTATAGAAAAAACATATGGAAAAAGTATATATCTATATAAGAAAGCTGAAAATGTCAGTATGCATGTTTTATCAGGAATATACCCAAATCTTTTAATAATTTCATTACTTATATTTTTTATATTCTCATGTGTAAAGGCTAAAATCAAATTTTTTTCTTTTTCAACTAGCGTTTGACAAAGATAATAAGTTTTTCCAGAACCAGCAACAGCTAAAACTAACTTCTTATCCATTCAAATGCCTCCTCAATATAATCTGGTATACTAAATACTCTATCACTTGTCAAAATAGTATATGCAGATTCAGATTTACTATTAATCATTTTCCGTAGTACAATAGGTAAATTTTTACTTCTTCCATCACTATATTCTTTTACAGGATATTCAGCATCTTTATCTATATTAATAATTTCATCCAGAGCTTTAGAGTTAATATTATAAAAACAAACCTCCCATGTCCAATCTTTGATTGTTTTTCCCATAAAGAAATTAATATTAAGAGATGAGTCATTAGCTGTCTTAGCCTGATCTATTTTTTTCTGATTTGCATCATTGTCTGTAATAACTGCTACTTTTTTCTCATTATCTTTCATAATATCTAAATAATTTTTATATGATAAGCCATTTAATGAAATAATTGTTATATTATCCTCATCTAGCGAGGTTTTATAACATTGTTCATATAATAATGCTAACAATAAATACTCAGTTTTACCTTCAACTAATATAACTTTATTTGATAATAAAAACTCTAATAGCTTATTATCATCAGATTTGTGAAAAAACTGTACTGTATTTTTATCAAGATTATTAAATGACTTACTTTGTGTTGTTCCGATCCAAAGTATATTATTTAATCCCAAACGACTTGTTATTAAATTTGAATGGGTAGTCAAAATTATTTGACTATCTTCACAATGATTCTTAATCCTATTAATCATTGATCGTAAGTTACTATGACTTAAATGATTTTCTGGCTCCTCGAGTAAAATCAACTCAATTGATTCACCAGCTTTTGCTAATGCAATCTCAGTTTTAATTATATTTTCCATCCCACTCCCTTTTGATTCTAGTGGAATGTTATTATCATAAATTGTAATTAAATTCTCTAATATTAATTTAGATTCATTAATATTAAATACTCGATTATCATCAATTAATAAACTATTATCCCCTGAAAAAATATTATTTAAAGATTCACGAAAGAAATGTCTATTTTTATTACGTTCATTAGAGTCAAAAATATTATTAAATATTTGTTTATTATAATAATTATAGGAAGAACTCGTATCATTCTTTGATGTATCAATTGATATTGCTTTTATTAAATTATTTTGATATACATAAGATCGACCACTAAATGTTTCCCATTTTAAAATATAATAATCTACAGGAATAGTTGAATTAAAGCAAAGATTTCCATCACTTAATTCATCAGAGAATTCACATATAAATCGAAGTCCAAATAATTCTTTCTTTTTACGATTATGCTGGCCAAAAAGATCTTGACTTCTAGGATGGCTCTCATCAATATCTAACTCTAGTTCTATCAATATTTTTGGTAATGTCTCTAAAGAAGGATTTTGTTGATATTTAATAACATCGTGTACATTAAATAAATTTAGTAAAACTGATTTATCGACATTTTTATAGGACTGAAATATTACCAATTTAATAGCATCTAGAATTGTACTTTTACCAGCCTCATTTTCACCAACTAGAATATTTAATTTCTTATTGAACTCAATTCTAAAATCAAGAAATTTTTTAAAACCATTTATATATAATGATTTAATATATGATTTTTCCATAAATCAAGCTCCTTTATATTATCTTTTCACCAAAATAAAAAAGTAGTACTAAACACCATATAGTGTCTAATACTACTTCTAAACTTCCCTGACCATATATGGACAAAACTTCGGATATTCTATTACTAACAAATATACTTTACGATTTTATGTTGCTACTTCAATTCATCTCTTAACGGTATAACTTCATCAAACAAGCACTTTTCCCATGCTTCTATCATATGTTGAGGGTATGAAAATGGATCAGAATCGGGGTGTTGTAGTACATATACAGGATAGTTAGCACTGCCTACTATCCTATTTTTATTGTATATATCTTCACCTGGTGTAGATTGATTTACAGAAACCATAAGTTCGTCTATATCAACACACCATGTTGATGCAAAGGCTTCAACAATAGAGTCATAAGCTTTAGTAAAATATTCTCGTTTTATTTTCAATAGATTACTATCTTTATCTATCACCTGTGTATCAATATCATCAAGAATGTGTTTATAAATAGTTCGAACTGATTCACTCTTATTTAACTTTGTTAAAGCATCTTCAATTTTTGCACGAGTATCTTGACTGTTCGCCTCATATTCATTTAATAAAGCATCTATATAGCTTTTATCAACAGTATACGTCTGTACTGTACTAGAATCAAAGAAATCAATTAATTCAATACCAGGTTCATTTTTATCATCAGGTTTTAAGGATGCTTTAATCGTATTATATAAGCCAATATTGTCTTCTATAATTGCAATCTTTTTAGAAAAGGTGCCATGTTTGTCATTATCAAGTTCTATATTAAAGTCATCATATGAGGCAATAGCACGATAAGCTTTATTTAAATCCTGAAAGCACTTTACAAAGTTAATTCGCTCTGAAACGGGAGCATATTCAGTAATAGGATTATTTGGATTTACAGCATCTAATTTTACTAAAGCTGTATATGCAGCATTAAACTTCTTTTTAGATTCTTCATATGTTGGGTAGATTAAACTACTATTATTATTCGTTTGAGAATACAACCGAGTTGCAGCATATACATGTTCCTTCATCGTCGCAGGTTTTCTAAAGGTAGTAATCAAACCTTTATCTTTTCCTTTATATGTTCGATTAGTTCTAGAAAATGCTTGTATAAGTCCAGCATATTGTAAGTTTCGATCTACAAACAAGGTTTGACATCTAGGAGCATCAAATCCTGTTAATAATCGATCTACAACAATAACTAAGTCTAAATGTTTACCAAATTCTTTAAACTCACCTTTTTTACGAGCTAGTCTATTGTTAATGTCACCATTATAACGATTAATACTTTCAATAGACCAAGAGGTCCCAAACATCTGATTATAGTCATCAATAATCTCAGCCATTTCAGATTCTTTTAATGCTGAATCCTTTGTATTTTCCTCTAATGAGTATGTAATTGCTACACGTGGGAAATCTGGATCATTCATAACGGCACCCTGGCGCAAAGGATTATTGGGAAACTGTGTTTCTAACCAGTTCTTATTGGCCGTAAATTTCTTAATTGCCCTATAATAACGCTTCGCCATATCAATGGAACTAGTTGTCAAAATAGCAGACATTGTTGGCTTACCATCTTTAAATACAAATTTACTATAAGCATTGTTAGGGCTTAAAATTTTGCGAATTACGGATTGAATATGATCATCTGACTCATAATGTATACTCTGTAAATATTGCTCTTTATCAATATCCTTCATAGATTCAATAGTAGACACTAGCTCCTCATCTGTATAATTGATGTTTTTTTCTTCTGAGCGCATTGCCCGATACACTACATTCGCCAGCTCATCCCTATGTATAGTGGATTCATGTTCTACCTGAAAGCCCAATACAGATCCATCTTCAAGCGCATTTTTTATAGTATATCGATGTAAAACTTCACCATATTGATCATGTGTAGTCCGAGCATATTGACCATCAGAACTCTTTTTGTTCTCCTCAAAAATAGGTGTACCTGTAAATCCAAACCATGTCGATTTTGGAAATACTTTTTTAATATCATCCATATTTTGAGCACTAATAGCTCTATGGCATTCATCAACAATAAATACAATATGTTTTCCTCGAAGATTAGCCAGTCTTCCTGGTTCTTTTTCTTGCAAGTATTCAACAGCCTTATTTAGTTTTTGGCGTGTAGTCACAATTACTACATTAGAACTTGAATCTTGTTTAAGAGCATTTGAAAGCTCCTCGGTATTCCCAGTGCCGACTATAAGTGTATTTTTGTTAGTATTTACACCTGTTGAATAAGCAGAGGCAAATTTAGTAAACTCTGATGTCGTTTGATTATCTAAATCCTTTCTATCTAACAACATAATAGTTCTATCTATTCCACTCTTTTGAGCAAGTAGTTTTGTAGATACAAAACTAGTTATTGTCTTACCTGAACCAGTTGCATGCCAAATATACCCAGATTGATGTTTACTTGCAGACTCAAAAATTGCTTCTATAGCATGAATTTGGTATGGGTGTAAAACCATTAAGATCTTACTGCTTGGTTCTTCACTAAGAATCATATATTCAGATACTAATTCATGGGCTCTTGGAATATTTAATACCTGCTTTGCAAACTCATTAATATTCTCAACCCTTGTGTTATCTCGAGTTCGCCAACCAAACATAAATTTTTCTTGTAACTCATCTTTTGGAGCAGCAGCCATATATCGAGTTGTTTGTTCATTAGACATAACATATAGCTGTAACGTTTGGAATATAGTATTGGAAAATGTCCCTTCATCAATATATTTTTCTATTTGATAATAGGCTTGCTTAACCCCATCCTTTGCTATGGCGGTCTTTAATTCTATTTGAATAATCGGCAGACCACTTATCAATAAAGTGACATCAAAACGACGACTTCGTTCTTCTAAGTTAGATTTATTTTTTGCAATTTGATGTACTATTTCATAAGAAGAAAAACCCCCATTTTTTTCAATATTAGAATAAATAATTAACTCTATACGCCCTAAATCATTATCTCTTTCCAGAACAACTGAACACTTTCCCTTTTCACCACGCAGCCATTTAGCGGCTTCAAAAGGCGTTTTAGTATTTGCCAATATTTCTGATTGAATTCGCTCAAACTCACTATCAGTTAACATATTATCATTCAGTTCGCTTTTATTTCGAATCTCAATAATATTACGTAAATTATCCCATAAATCTTCTTCTGTTTTTAAATCCGAACGAAAAGTCCATTGTCCATGTTGTGCACAAAGTAAATCAATTAAATTTTGTTCGAGCTGAGCTTCTTTTGCATTATTTAATTTCCCCATATACTTATCCCTGTTATTCTATACAAACATTTTTTGAAGCAAGCCTTGTTTTACTTCTTGTAATCTTTCTAACTTACGCTGATGAAGGGTAATATTTTTATCTATAGAAGAAAAAAATTCTCCTATCATATTTACTTCATTATATTTAGGAATTGAAAATTGGGTTTCTGAAACTAATGACCAACTCGATCTAGGCATTTTGGTTCCACTAGATATATTTGCAACCGACTGATAAGCTTCACTCTGAATTAAATAATATAGAAACGCTGGACTAACATTTTGAGGTTGTAAAACCCAAAAGTCACCAACTGCAATGCCCCTAAATTGACACAGTAACCAATTTTGTAAATATGGTCTCAATTTACCAAATAAAACATCTCCAGTTTCAAAGAGTATTCCCTTTTTATGTCCAACCTTTTGTGAGATATTTTTATTAAGAGTTCCTATTCCCGAATTAATATCTTCAAATTCTACGTATGGTAAATCCGCCTCACTAATTTCACCGCGTTTAAATGCAATATCCTTAAACTTACGCTGTTCCCAAGCATCAGTAAACCCTTTAAATCTAAGCTCTGGAATGTTACTTCCATTTTTGGGAAATAATTTTTGTAATAATGCTTTCTTGGTTAACTTAATTTTTTCAAGCTTACGCTGATGAAGGCTAATAACACTATCCATCTTCTCAAAAAGACTCGAAATCTCTTTTTGTTCGTTAAGCAACGGAAATGTTAAATTAACGTCTTGTAGATCGGAATTATGTAAATGAACTACTGATTTTCCTTGAGCGCGTTTACTCAACTCTTTTTGTTGTTCTCCATTTGAGATAGTCAGAGCCAAAAATGTTGGATCCAATAAGTGATTTACTTTAATTACATTCAAATCACCACCAATAATAATTCCCTGATTTTTAACAACTGAAGCACGAGAAATATCTTCTGCAGTTTCACCGGATGCTGGAACTATTACTTCACCGCCTTGACTAATAACTGATTTATCTTTTAATTCAACAAATGTATCTACATTCCTAATAGTAGTCTCATAATTTGTATAAAGGCGACCATACAGGATAATTGGCTCTCCAGAAGGTGCTAAGTCTGATTTAGAATAGCCATTACCTTTTGAGAATGTAGCAATATCTCCTAACTTACGCTGTTCCCAATCTTCAGTAAATCCTCTAAATCGTATTCTTGGTTTATTTGTCATAATTAAATACCTCAAGTACACCATTTAACCAGTCTTTATCTTCATCAGCACAGTCTAACTGAAGAAGCATATCATAAATTTCTTTTTCTATTTTTGCTTCTTCTTCTTTAATAGCTTTCATCTCTTTGCCAAGTTCAACCATATCAATAGGAGCTTCTTCTTCAAAGGTATCAACATAGCGTGGAATATTAAGGTTAAAATCATTTTCTTTAATTTCTTCAAATGATGCTAAATAAGAGTACTTTTCAATACTTTCACGATTTTTATAAGTATCAACAATGCGTTTTATGTGTTCTGATTCTAATTTATTCTGATTTTTGAATTTTGTGAAATCATTGCTTGCATCAATGAATAACACATCACGTCCTGGGCGATTCTTTTTAAGAATAATTACAGTAGTCGGTATGGATGTTCCAAAAAATAGATTTGCAGGCATCCCAATCACCGCATAAATACTTCCATCTTCTAATAGTTTTTTTCGAATTGTACCTTCTGCGGCCCCTCTAAATAAAACACCATGTGGTAAAACAATTGCCATGGTACCAGATGTTTTTAAATGATAAAACCCATGTAAGAGAAAAGCAAAGTCAGCTTTAGATTTAGGTGCTAACTTTCCATAGCGATTAAAACGTGCATCATCCATAAATGTAGGATCTGCAGACCACTTTGCAGAGTATGGAGGATTCATAACTACAGAATCAAACATATACGGCTCATCTGTCGGCCAGTCTTTATTTAGTGTATCCCCATTATGTAGACGTTGATCTTCAGCATTTACTTCATGAAGAATAAGATTCATGCGTGCAAGATTATATGTAGTTACGTTAAGTTCTTGTCCATGGTATTGTACACGATCTGGATTGTTTAAATACTTACGTACATTTAGCATCAAAGAACCAGAACCCATTGTTGGGTCGTATACAGTAAATGATGGTGTGTCCTCTTGTCCAATTGTTACAATTTGAGCCATCATATCAGATACTTGTTGAGGAGTGTAAAACTCACCTGCTTTTTTACCTGAACCAGCAGCAAATTCACCAATCAGATATTCATATGCATCACCAATCACATCACCATCATGACCTAACACATCAACTTCATCTAGTTTTTTAATAACTTCACTAATAGTAATATTTCGTTGATTCGCATCTACACCAAGTTGCTTTGAATCTAAATCAATATCATCAAATAGCCCTTCAAATTGTTTATATGCTGTTTCCAATCGTACAAAAGCATTTCTCAAATGAACCAATTCAAAAGAATTATCCTTAACAGAATTAGCAAGTTCACTAAAAAGGTATTGCGGTTCTATATGGTACCCTAACGTATCTGACATAGTCGCAATCAGAACCACCCGTAAAACGGGTGGTTTGCTCACGGGCTATAAGCCCGTAGTACTAGGCCAGCGTCTAAAGGCGC